>NZ_NZQP01000022.1:0-160554 GCF_002695945.1 Marinimicrobium sp.
CAAGGCGCACTATGAGCGCCTGGTGTCCCGAGGCAAAGCAAAAATGAGTGCTCTGGGCGCGGCCATGAGAAAACTGGTTCAGATGGCTTATGGCGTGCTGAAGCACCAGCAAGGCTACGATCCTCAATGGGCTGGTTAACTACAACCCATTGAGGTACGTGGGGACAGATGGTATCTACGGCTTTGGGTAAGCGGGAAGAGTGGTTACGGCGGATGCGGCCTTCGGCCTTATCCGCCCTACGCATACCACGGCAGCACGCCATAACCAAATCCACGACACCTCCATAATCATGCGTAGGGGCTGAGCGCAGCGATTAGACTGCGCACCCGCCGTTACCTGACCCTGAATCAGGTCGCCCAGGCCCGGTCACCTTCCTCGTACGGCATACAACCATCGTAACGGCCCGGGATGGCGATGTAGCGCAGCACCTGGGTGGCCCCCACCTGGGAGGTAAAGAAACCAAACAGGGTCAGCTGCTTCATCATGGTGAAGTAGTGCGGCGGTGTGGTGCCGGCTGCGGCCACCGCTTTGGCTTCGGCATCCAGCGCGCGAATGAACTCGGTGCGCTGCTCGCCGCTCAGATTCAAAAAGTCGCTGCCGTATTGCTCGTTGGCCGCGGCATTGAGCTGATCCATGCCGCTGTGGAAGATCGCCTGCTCGGCCTCGGTGTAGCAGTCACGGACAAACACGGTCATGAACTGGCCCACTTCGGCGTCTTTGGCCCCCGGGGTGTCGGTGCGTGGCAGGATGGTTTCCGCCACCTCATCGAGCAGGAACACGTCCTGTTCGGTGAACGTCAGGGGAGCCGCTTTTGAAGCCTCATTTGCACAACCGGCGAGCGTGCCGGTCGCGCCAATCATGGCGGTGCCGGTGGCGGCGGTGATCAGTTTGAGGAGTTCACGTCGGTTCATCACAGATTCCCCTTCTTCAGTTCATTAACCGCGTGGTCCACAGCACGGGCGGTCAGTGCCATATAGGTCAAGGACGGGTTTACGCAGGAGGCGGAGGTCATGCAGGCGCCGTCGGTGACGTAAACGTTGGGCGCGTCCCACACCTGGTTGTGGGCATTCAGCACCGAGGTTTTCGGGTCCCGGCCCATGCGGGCGGTGCCCATTTCATGGATCCCCATGCCCGGAGCGTAACCCCAATCGCTACCATGGACATTTTTAACCCCGGCGGCCTCAAGCATATCCACCGCGTCCTGAATCATGTCCTTACGCATCTGTTTCTCGTTGTCCCCGATCTCAACGTTCATGGACAAGACCGGCAAGCCCCAGGCGTCCGTGACCGAGTGATCCAGCGCAATCCGGTTTTCGTGGTAAGGCAACATTTCACCGAAGGCGGTCATACCAATGGTCCAGCCGCCCGGCTCACTCAGCGCCTGTTTCAGATCGGCGCCCACATCAAATTCGGCCACTTCCCGATCCCAACGTTCGCGGCTCGCTGAGCCCTGATAGCCAAAACCGCGCACATAGTCACGCTGATCGCCACCCACGTTGCGGAAGCGCGGAATATAAAAACCGGCCGGTCGGCGACCGTAATAGTATTTATCCAGATAGCCCTCGACATCGCCACTGGCGCCGCAACGGAAATGGTGGTCCATGACGTTGTGACCCAGCTCACCGGAGCTGCTGCCCAGACCGCCGTCCCAGACATCCCGGGCGGAGTTCATCAGAATCCAGGTGGAATTGAAGGTCGAGGCATTCAGGAACACCACATCGGCGGTGTACTCGTAGGTCTGATTGTTTTCGGTGTCGATCACCTCCACACCCTTGGCCCGCTTCTTGTCCTTGTCGTAGATGATTTCTTTCACCAACGAGAAGGGCCGCAGGGTCAGGTTTCCGGTTTTCATGGCCGCCGGCAGGGTGGAAGACTGGGTGCTGAAGTAGGCACCGAAGGGACAGCCCAGCCAGCACTTGTTGCGGTACTGGCAGTTGACCCGGCCCTGCTCGGGCATGGGCTTGGTGATGTTCGCGGTGCGACTGTGAATCAAGTGACGCTGCCCGTCAAAACTCTTTCTGATTCGCTTGGCAATATCTTTCTCGACACAGTTCAGCTCGACCGGCGGTAGAAACTGTCCATCGGGAAGAACATCCAGACCTTCGCGAGTACCGGCAATGCCCGCGAATTTTTCGACATAGTCGTACCAGGGCGCAATATCGTCATAGCGGATCGGCCAATCAACGGCGATACCTTCTTTGGCGTTGGCTTCAAAGTCCATCCGGTTAAAGCGATAGCTCTGGCGGCCCCACAGCAGGGAACGGCCACCCACGTGATAACCCCGATACCAATCGAAGCGTTTTTCTTCGATGTAGGGGTTCTTCCGCTCATCCGCCCACATGCCGTATGTGGATTCATTGAGGGGATAGTCACGTTTGAGAACCGGAAACTTCTCTTTCATTTCCTGGGTGGGCTTGTCGCGATGGGGATAATCCCAGACTTCCTTGGTGGCGTTCTTGTAGTCCTTGACGTGTTCGATATTGCGACCGCGCTCCAGCAGGAGCACCTTCAGGCCTTTTTCGGTCAGCTCTTTGGCGGCCCAGCCGCCGCTGATGCCGGAACCGACCACAATTGCATCATAGTGGTTATCAGACATAACTCGTCCTCTCTAGTTATTGTTCAGTTCGTCTTGCAAGCCGTCCATCGAAATCTCGACGGCTTTCATCGGTGGCATGTCATTGGGGTAGATTTCCTGCTCGACGACATACCAGACCGGATCGCCCTCGCCTTCCAACGCTTCAATAATCGCCTGCCAGTCCAATGAGTCCTGACCAATCAAGGGTTGATGGGTGTCACTGCTATCCGCCGCTTTCTGGTTGTGCTGAAAAATGACACCGAACTCACCAAACGGATTATCCGCCCCGGTCGCTGCCTGAGCCTGATCGCGTATATCCGCATAGCGGGTCATTTGCGCTTTGAAATGCACCGTTTCAATTCTGCTCCGGTAGCGGTCGATCACCTCGGCGGGGTCCTTACCTGCAAAGTAGGTCCACCCTACGTCCAACTGCAGCAGCACATCATCGGCGGTGTTGTCCGCCAGGTAGTCCCAGAAAGTGGTGTCCTTATAGGGATCAAACTCCCGATGGTGATTGTGATAACCGGTTTTCATACCGTAGGGTTTCAACTGCTCGGCGATCCGGTTCAGGTCAGCGATCAGATCGTCTATTCGCTCCGGGTCCCAGGCGCGGGCATCCATGGGTACAATCAGTCGATCCACGCCGAGTGTGCGGTACAGTTCTATGGTGTCCGCAAAATTGGCGTCGTTGAACTGATCAACGCCCACGTGCGCGCCGCTGACTTCCAGGCCAAGAGAATTCAGGTACGCTTTGAAAGCCTCTGGCTCGCCCGTGAATTCCCCCAGATTTCCGGCCAACTCAATGCCATCGAACCCCATATCCGCCAGATCTTCCAGGGTGCCTCTGATATCCTCTGAGACCTGATCTTTGACCGACCACAGCTGAACAGAAGTGCCAGCATGACGTTCTTCATCGGCGTTCGCTATCGAGGCCGAGACCGCCAGCGCCGCACCGACCAACGCCAGGACAATACGATTCATTACCTGCTGCCTTGATGACATAGGTTGTTCTCCAGTTCACGGGGGTTAGAGTTATGGGTTCACTTTTAGACCGCCCAACATTGTCAGCCTTCCGATTTGACTGACTCCGGAGTGTCCCTTAAAGACAGCTCAATGACGCCACTACCGGTCCGCCGATGGTCAATATTGAAATTCTCTTTCAGTGCCAACAGCAATCCGTCAACGTCGCCCGCCTTGTACAATCCGGCTATGCGAACGTCCCGGATGCGTGAATCAACCACCTTGAACGTCGCCGGGGTATAGCGGCTGAGTTCGTTGAGCGCTTCCCGAAGAGTTTCTCCACGAAACACCAGATTGCCATCGCGCCAGGAGAGGCGGTCATTGATCAACGTCGAGTCGACCTCTTCAACAGCCAGCGCCTGGCTGTCCCGTACGGTCAGCTTCTGACCGCGAACCAGGTCGCGGACCTGATCAGCCAGCTCTGATACGTCATCGCTGTGCGGCAGCGGTTTAACCCGAACCCGCCCCTCGGTGACAATCACATCAACACTTTCGTCTTCTTTGAGATAGACATTGAACGCCGTGCCCACCGCTTCCACGACATTGCTGCCTGCCCGCACGCGCAGGGGGCGCTGTTTGTCGTGAGCGACTTCAACATGCAGCTCCCCCCGGTTGAGCACCAGCAGGCGCTCCTGATCACTGTAGGTCACCGAAACCTGCGTATTGGTATTGAGTAACATTCTGGTGCCGTCCGGCAGGTTGACCGTTGAGTGAGCGCCAACCCCGGTTTCGTAAAGGGTGTCTGAGGTCTCGAGATTGCTCAGTGCCGGTCCCTCGGAGTTCGCCCCACTCCAGGGTGACATGGGCAACAGCAAATTGACGGCAAACACCACTGCCAGAATGGATGCGGCGACCGCCCATACCGTGCGTCCCACCGCCCGCGAGCGCTGCTGCTGAGCCACCGGGGGATCAAACAGCTCCGACAGGACCGACAGGCTGTCCATGCGGTCCCAGAGCTCCGCCATTTCCAGCAGGCAGTCACGATGACCGGGATTGACGTCGAGCCAGCGGCGCAAGGCGGCAGTCTCTTCTTCAGACAGACCGCGATCAAGACGCGCTACCCACAGGCTCGCATCCTCATACATCTGCTCTTCTGTCTGAAATTGATAAATATTACTCATCACTTTATCTCCTGGCTCTTGAACGAGCCCGGATTCCTGTTCACATTGGCCGAAGCCTGTTTCATGTATTTCCTGCACCGGCTCATGCCCGTGGCAATATGCTTCTCAACGGTGTTCTCGCTGATATTCAGGTTCTGGGCAATCTCTTTCTGGGAGTATCCGTACACCTTTTTCAACACAAAGGCTCGTCGACACTGCAGGGGCAGATGTCGAACCGCCTCACAAAACTGTTCAAACTCCTGTTTGGCCGATACCTGGCTGTATACCTGGTCAACATCATCGGTAGCCCAATCCAGGTTTACGCTGTCATCTTCCATACTGACGCCCACCCGCGTCTCGGCCCGCTTGAGATGATCAAGCGCCAGGTTGCGGGCCGTCCGGTACAGAAACGAGCGAGGGTGCCGGATCTGCTCGGTCTGCTTGACCGCGCAAATTCGGACATAGGTTTCCTGGACGATGTCCTCTATCTCCTTGGGAGGCACCAGCCGGGAAACAGCCCTTATCAGCCCTTTTCTGATCGAAAGGTATACGTTCTCCAAGCTCTCTTTATTTGTCATACTTATTTTCGCGTCTATGGTCGTATCACGCAATCCCCGCACAGCCGACGCCGGGGCTCGTTGTCTGTAGGACGACCGTGAAAGCAAAATCCGCCATCTGGCGCCTCCAGATTATCACCAAATCGGCTAGGGATCCGTCATCGGCGGTATGGTATCGGAGAAAAACACCCCGCGAATCCGGTCGGTATGGCCCCGGCGCTGGCGCCGGGAGGGAGGGAAGTCGCCGGTAGTCTCGCGCCAAGCTTCGAGCAGCCTGACGTGCTCCCGCAGTCGGTCCCGATAGGCAGGGTCACCGGCCAGGTTGTTCAGCTCCCAGGGATCCTGCTCCAGGTCGTAGAACTCGATCTCCGGGCGGGGTGACCGGAACAGTAGCGCCTGTTCCGGGCTGAGCTGCCCCTTCTGCTTGAGCTCGAACAGGGCCCGCCAGGAGGGGCTTTCCGAAACGTCCGCCGGGGAGCCGAACGGGAGGTGAATATAGGCGTTGTGGATCAGCTTGTACCGCCGAGTACGGACACTGCGCAGATGCTCGTCGGTGTCGTGCCAATTGCGCTCGCTGAAGGCCGCATCCCGGGTAAAGGGCTCCAGCCCCAGGATATGGGGCACCAGGGAGCTGCCGCCCATGTTCTCCAACGGATCCAGCCCCGCCAGCTGCAGCCAGGTCGGCGCCAGGTCCATGACGCTGATCACATCCGCCGTCCGCTTGCCTGCGGGCACTTTGCCCGGCCAGTGGAAGATCAATGGGGTTTTGACGCCAGCGTCGGTCAGGGCGCCTTTTTCCCGGGGGAAGGGGGCGCCATTGTCGCTCAGGAACACCACCAGCGTCTCCTCGGCCAGGTTGCGCGCCGCGAGCGTGGCCATCATCCGCCCGATTACCCCGTCCATACGGGCGATTTCGTCGTAGTAACGCGCCAGGTCCAGGCGGGTTTCGGGGGTATCGGCCAACCAGGGAGCCAGAGGCAGACGCGCCGGGTCGTGGGGTTCGGGAATGGTATTGTCCTGATAGGGACGGTGCGGGTCGTCAAATCCGACCCACATGAAGAACGGCTTACCCTGCGCCGCATCAATGAACCCGTCGAGCTGATCCAACCCCGGGTCATACCACTGGAACTGGGCGTCCGCGTGTGGGCCGTAGTGGGTTTTCTGCATATGCCCGGTGAAGTAGCCAGCCTGTTGCAGCAGTCCCGGAACAATCGGGTCGCCCTCCGGCAGGGGCATGTGCAGGTCTTCGGCTCCGGTTTCGTGCGGGTAGCGCCCGGTGAGAATACTGATCCGGGACGGGCTGCACTGGGGCGTGGTCAGTATCGCGTTATCGGCGGTCAACCCTCCCCGCGCCAGACGGTCGATGTGCGGGGTCTTGATCTCCGGGTTGCCATAGCAGCCAAAGTGCCGGGCTCCGGCGTCGTCGGCCACCAGCACCAGGATATTGGGCGGGCGTTCAGCTCCCTGGGCACTCCCCAGGGGCAGTGTCAGACCAAGGGCCGTGAGGGCATTGCGGGTGAAGGCGCGACGAGTCATGGGCCATGTCATGGGGAAAGTCCTCGCGTTGGGCCGCAGCCACATTGGGCGCAGTGGTTATTATTGGCAATTCCGGGTCTGATAGTGCCAGGCTCTGTGGCAAGCATAGCCTGCTCCGTCACGCTCCGCAATCGATTGCAACCCAGGAAAATCCGGACCCGACGGGTGCTATACTGAGGGCGACATGAGCGCGGCCCAAAGGGAGATGCCCTGGCGCCTGACTTATGATTGTCATATTTCTGCAATAAGGTAGGGCCTTCGTTTTATGGCGCAACAGGGTTACACCGTGTCCAACGCGTTTTTCAATCGCGAACTCAGTCTGCTTGAGTTCCACAAAAGAGTCCTCTATCAGGCCTACGATCATTCGCTGCCATTGCTGGAACGACTCCGGTTTGTCTGTATTTTCGCCACCAACCTCGACGAATTTTTCGAGGTCCGGGTCGGTGGGCTGGTTGAGATGCTGGAGCTTAATGCCTCCAGCCCCGCCGGGCCCGATGGCCTGAGTCAGGAGCAGACCCTGACCGAGGTATCCGAGCGAGCGCATGCCCTGGTGGATGAGCAGTACCGGATCGTCAATGATCAACTTTTCCCCCTGCTGCGGGACAATCACATCCGGATTCTGCGTCGTGAGGAGTGGAACGAGGCACAGATTGACTATCTGCACGACTACTTCGAAACCGATATTCTGCCGCTGCTCAGCCCCATCGGTCTGGACCCGGCGCACCCTTTTCCGCGCATTCTCAATAAAAGCCTGAATTTTATTGTCAAGCTCGACGGTAAAGATGCCTTTGGTCGCAGCTCCGGTCGAGCCATTGTGCAGGTGCCCCGATCTCTCAACCATATGATCGAACTGCCGGAAGAATTCAGTGGCGAGGGACGAACCTTCGTTTTCGTCTCCTCGATCATTCACTACTTCATGTCGGAAATTTTTATCGGCATGACGGTGATCGACAGCTATCAGTTCCGGCTGACCCGCAACTCCGATATTTTCCTCGATGAAGAAGAAAGCGAGGACCTGCTGCGAGCGGTGCAGGGTGAGCTGGTGTATCGCCAGTACGGTGATGAAGTACGCCTGGAAGTGGCGGATACCTGCCCCAAAGAGCTCGAAGATTTTCTGATGCAGCGCTGCGAAATCAAGCCACGGGATGTCTATCGCATCAACGGCCCGGTCAACCTGAACCGATTGTCAGACCTGTTTGACCTGATCAAGGACAGCGCCTATTACTTCACCCCCTTTGTGCAGAACATGCCCCGATTGCCCAAGCGGGCCAACAGCTATTTCTCGGCGCTGAAAAAGCAGGACATCCTGCTTCATCACCCGTTCGACTCCTTCCATGCCGTGGTGGATTTTCTGCGCGAAGCGGCCACCGATCCGAACGTTTTAGCCATCAAGCAGACGTTGTACCGAACCGGTTCCAACTCGCCGGTGGTGGACGCACTGGTAGCCGCCGCCAAAGCGGGCAAAGAAGTGACCGCCATTGTCGAGCTGCGGGCGCGCTTTGATGAGGAGCAGAATGTCGCCCTGGCCGAGCGCCTGCAGCGCTATGGTATTCACGTGATTTACGGGGTGGTGGGGTTTAAAACACACGCCAAGATGCTGCTGGTGGCCCGTCGGGAAGAGAACAAATTGCGTTACTACGTACACCTGGGTACGGGCAACTACCACCCGAAAACCACCATGCTGTACACCGACTACGGTCTGATGACCAGTGACCGGGAGATCGGCGAAGACGTCTATCGGGTGTTTCTGCAACTAAGCAGTCTGGGCAAGGCGTCCAAGATGGATTGCCTGCTGTACGCGCCCTTTACCCTCCACAAGGGGATGGTGCGACGGATTCGCACGGAAAAAGAGAATGCGGAAAAGGGCAAGCCGGCGCGTATCATTGCCAAGATGAACTCGCTGTATGAAGAAGAACTCACCAACGAGCTCTATGCGGCCGCCCGGGCGGGTGTCAAAATCGATTTGATTGTGCGCGGCATCTGTCAGTTGCGTCCCGGCGTCGAAGGGTTGTCAGATAATATTCAGGTGCGCTCCATTGTCGGGCGTCTGCTTGAGCACAGCCGGGTGTTCTACTTTGAAAATGACGGCAATCCGGAGCTTTATTGCTCCAGCGCCGACTGGATGATCCGCAATATGTTTCACCGGGTGGAGACCTGTTTTCCGATCAAGCACAAGAAAATTCGCGACCGGATTATTGAGGATCTGGAATTGTACCTGCAGGACAATACCCACGCCTGGATTTTACAGTCCAACGGTAGCTACCAGAACTTGCAGCCCAAGGGCGGAGAAGAGGCAGTGGATTCTCAGGCGATTCTGTTGGACCGGTGGGCGGCGCGGCAGTTGACGTCGGTTTAGGGATTTTGGTGGATGGCGGGTGCATCCGCCGTTACCCAACCGTCACACCGCAACAATATCCAGTTGGTAACCAATATCTTTTAAATACCCCGCCTCGGTTTCCAGGTCCGCCAGGGTCAGGGGATTACTCTCCACCCACTGTCCCGGAACGCTCAACGTCAAGGTCTGTTTGTGCACACCGAACTGAATCGGTGGATTATCGGTTTTCTTCTGGGCCCGATTGAAAATCACCGCCAGCCGCAGCACGATGGCCAGCTGCACCAACTCGGCATCATCCATCGGGAACTTCTTCGCCGGGAAGCGCTTGCGGTGCGCAAGCGCGAGGGCCGCCAGTTGCGCCTGCTCGGCCTTGGAGCAACCCGCCAGGTCCACATTATCGATAATGTAGGCGCTGTGTTTGTGGTAATCGGTGTGGGAAATATCCAGGCCTACCGGGTACAGGCGGGCGGCCCAACCCAGTAACTTGCCTGCCTCGACATTGTCCATCCCCCAGGTATCGGCCACCTGATCAAGGAGAACCCGGGCGGTCTGTTCCACCTGCTCCGCTTTCGGAAGATTGACGTGGAAGCGCTTGGCCAGGGCGTCGACACTTTCCTGACGGATATCCCGGTTTTCCAGTCGGCCCTTGAGGTCGTACAACAATCCCTCGCGCAGAGCCCAATCGGCGGCGAGCATTTTTTCAATGCCCAGGCTTTCGAAAATCGAGGTCAACACAATCACCCCGCCGAGAAATACCGGTTCCCGGTCACTTGAAAGCCCTTTCAAGTTCAGATCCAGCTTTCCGTGATCCTGATAGGCCTTGATGATTTTCTTCAGACCGTCAACAGTGATGGTGCCATCAGTCCAGCCATTCTGTTCGCAGACTTTGGCCGCCGCTTTGATGGTGCCGGACGCGCCCAGTACCTCTTGCCAGCCCTGATCGAGAAAACTGTCCAGCACCGGTGAAATTTCCTGCTGGCAGGCCAGGCGCGCTTTTTTGATCAGTTTATCGGTGACCTTGCCGTCGTAGAAAAAACGCTTGGTGAGGGCCACGCACCCCATGCTCAGGCTTTCCTTGAGTTCCGGCAGCATGCCCTGCCCCAGAATCACCTCGGTGCTGCCGCCGCCGATATCCACCACCATCCGGCGTCCCTCTCCGGGGGCGATGCAGTGTGCGACGCCCAGATACACCAGGCGGGCCTCCTCTTCACCCGAAATGATTTCCACCGGATGCCCGAGTCGACTCTGGGCATCGCTCAGAAAGGCGCGGGAGTCCTCGATGCTGCGAAGGGTTTTTGTGCCGACGATCCGCACGCTGCGGGAGGGGTAATCCCGCAATCGTTCACCGAACCGGTCCAGGCAGGCCATGGCCCGGTCACGAGCCTCATCGTCCAGGCGACCGTCTTCGGTCAGTCCCCACCCCAGGCGTACAGGGTCACGCAGTTTATCGAGCAGGGTGAGCTGATCGTTTTCCCAACGAGCGACAATCATATGAAAGCTGTTGGACCCCAGATCGATGGCGGCAATGTGGCTGGCGCGGGCACCAAACAGGCGGGACAGATTGAACATCCAGTTACCCTATGCGTATTGTTCCAGTTCTTCACTGAGCGCGAGCCATTGTTCCTCGCACTCGTCGAGTTGTGCCTGGGTCTCTCCCTGAGATTTTAGCAGTTCCTGCAGACGCTGCTTGTTCTCGGCATCGTAGATCGCCGGATCGGCCAGCTCGGTTTCGATGCCGGACAGCGACTGGTTCAGCTTATCCATCTGGCGTTCCACTTTTTTGAGCTTGTCCGTCAGCGGCTTCAACTGAGCGCGGCGGGCCGCGGCCTCCTGACGTTGCGCTTTTTTGTCTTGCTGGGGCGGTGGCGCGGCGGCGCGCTCGACAGCATTATCCTCCTGGCGTCGTTGCAATAACCAGCGATAGTAGTCGTCCAGATCGCCATCAAAAGCACTCACCTGGCCGTCGGCCACCAACAGAAACTCATCCACGGTGCTGCGCAGCAGATGACGATCGTGTGACACCACCAACACGGCTCCTTCAAAATCCTGCAACGCCAAGGTCAGCGCTTGGCGCATCTCCAGATCCAGGTGGTTGGTCGGTTCGTCCAGCAACAATACGTTGGGCTTCTGCCAGACAATGATCGCCAGCGCCAGACGCGCTTTTTCGCCACCGGAGAAATGGGTAATGGGCTCAAAGGCCCGGTCGCCGTGAAAATCGAACCCCCCGAGGAAGTCCCGCACTTCCTGCTCGCGGGCCGTGGGGGTCATTCGCAGAATGTGTTGTGCGGCGGAGGCCTCCAGGTCCAGCGCATCAAGCTGGTGCTGAGCGAAGTAGCCGAGCTGGAAGTTGTCACCGGTGTGACACTCGCCACTCAACAAGGGCAGTTCACCGGAAAGGGTTTTTATCAGACTGGACTTACCGGCGCCGTTGGGGCCCAACAGGCCAATACGGGTCTCGGGCAAAATCCCGAGATTCACCTGACTCAGGATGCGTTTGTCGCCGTAGCCGATATCAGCCTCACTGAGGTTGATCAGCGGGCTGGACATTTTCCCCGCAGGCGAGAACCGGAAACTGAACGGCGAGTCGACATGGGCCGGAGCGATTTTCTCCATCCGCTCAATCGCCTTCAGGCGGCTCTGGGCCTGCCGGGCTTTATTGGCCTGGGCGCGAAAACGGCGCACATAGGCTTCCATATGCGCAATCTGCTCCTGCTGCTTTTTGAAGGCCGCGTCCTGCTGAGCGAGCTTCTCCGCCCGCTGGTGCTCATAGGCGGAATAGTTACCCACGTACAAGTTCAGTTTGGCGTTTTCCAGGGCCACAATGCGGTCGACCACATTGTCCAGAAAGTCCCGGTCGTGCGAGATGATGATCAATGTGCCCGGATAGCGCTGCAACCACTGCTCCAGCCACAGGGTCGCGTCCAGGTCCAGGTGGTTGGTGGGCTCGTCCAACAGCAGCAGATCCGAGGGACACATCAATGCCTGAGCCAGGTTCAGGCGAATGCGCCAACCGCCGGAAAAGTCAGACACTGGGCGATCACCATCCCCGGGAGCGAACCCGAGGCCGGAAAGCAACTGCTGAGCCCGGGCGGGTGCCGAGTAGGCCTGAATGTTTTCCATTTCGGCGTACAACCGGGCCAGTCGCTCACCATCGTCATGGGCGGACTCGATGGCCGACTCCAGACGCCGCAGTTCGGTATCGCCGTCGAGGACATAATCTTCCGCCCGCCGGTCCAGGGTTTCCACTTCCTGGGCCATATGCGCGACGCGCCACTGGCGCGGAATATCCCATTGGCCGCTGTCGGTCTGCAGGCNGCCCAGNAGCAANTGAAAGAAGCTGGACTTGCCGCTNCCNTTGGGGCCAATNAGGCCCGCCTTCTGNCCGGGGAAAAGGGTGAGGTCNGCGTGATCGAGCAGAAACTGCCGNCCGCGCTGCAGGGAAACTTGCTGTAATTGGATCATGGCGCGTATTCTACACGTTCTNNATGGCCGGCTGGCCGTTGAGTNGCCCAACAGGANATTGGCAATGAACCTCGCCCGNCTCNANACCCNTTTNTGGGANTTTTCGCTCCAGCTNTACCAGCAGCCGGGNGTGGAGNCNTTGTGNCTGAGCNTNCAGGANGGNTGGGGCGGNGATGTGAATATTCTACTCTGGCTGCGCTGGCTGGAACAGGAAGGCNTCNNCATCAACGACACCCGGCTGCGCCTTGCCCAGGCCTACATCGCCCCCTGGCGTACGGAGATCGTCGAGCCCTTACGNCGCATGCGCCAGCATATCAAGCGCCATTACGGCACGTCAGACCGGACCATCGAAGCCAGCCGTCAGGCGATCAAGGCCGCCGAACTGCAGGCCGAACAGGCCGTTCAGNCCCGACTGGANAAACTCGCCCGCACCTGGCTCGGCAGNCAGCGCAAAGCGNCGGTGACNCCGGGCGCCAACCTGACCGTCTATGCTCGAGCACTNCATCTTCCNGACGACAAANTNCGGGAGATGCTTGAGGTNCTNATCCGCNCCTGAGCCCAACACANGCCCCAAACGCACAACGGGAGGCCTNAGCCTCCCGTTGTGCGTTTTTCCAGAGTCNTGTTTCGTTGGNCTTNCCCGGGCCTGCGGCCCGGATAGACTCAGNCCCTAGAANTTGTCATCACTGTCGAAAAAGTCGCGNCCAAACAGGCTGCCCGATGCGGGNCGATCCGGNACNGGCTCGGCCTTGGGCTTGNCGGTNGGCTCNATCAGNTCCGTGCTCTGGTGACCGGGAACCGGCTCATGNGGATGCTCCTGGGCCGGCTGTACCGGTGGNGNCTCCGGGNTGCGGTTCACCCCGGCGTTGCTCTCNCTGGTCGCGCCCGCTGCGGGANNGGTGCTTTCCGGTGNGGCCGGCTTCTGGGGCTCTGGTTTGGACGNTGCCTTTTTCGCAGGCGCCTTCTTCGCAGGGGACTTCTGGGCCGCGGGTGCCTTCTTGGCGGCCGGTTTCTTCGCCGCTGCTTTCTTGGCGGGAGCNTTCTTGGCCGCNGCNTTTTTNGGGGTCGCCGACTGGGTCGTGGATGCCTTGCTCGCGGCTTTTTTGGTGCTCACTTTTTTTGTGCTGGCTTTCTTACTGGCCGCTTTCTTGGCCGGCGCTTTTTTCGCCGGTGCCTTTTTNGCCGCAGCCTTCTTCTTGGTGCTCGCCTTCTTGGTGGTCACTTTCGCCGCAGTCTTTTTGGCGGCGGCTTTTTTGGTGCTTGCCTTCTTGGCGGTGGCTTTTTTGGCGGTGGTTTTCTTTGCACTGGCGCTGGCGGTTTTCTTGCGCGTACCGCGCTTGCTCGCCGCCTTCTTGTTCATTTTTTTCTCAACCGCGCGGGTCGCTTTGCGAACTTCACGCGCCAACTGATCCGCCTGTTTCTTTTCCGCCTTGGCCGAAGCCAGTGTCTGCTTCGCTACATCCAGAGTGGCTTGTGCGGTATCAACCACTTTCTGCTGGGCGACTACCGCATCGGACGCCTTGCGCAACCGCTGCTGAGCGGCGACGGTTTTCGCCTTGACCTTGCCGGCGGCGGCCTTTTTGCTGCGCAGCGTTTTCAGCTTGCGCTTGGCCGTATCCAGAGCCTTTTTGGCCTGGGNGGCGGCCTTCTCAGCCTGGGTGAGTTTTTTGGCGCGCGCCTGGTCCAGCTGCGACTGGACTTTTTCGACCTGCTTTTCCAGATCGGACACGCTGACGGTAGCTTTTTTCTTGGCAGCCATAGTGAAATTCCTGTGCAGTTGGAAAGTGAGCGATTAACCGCGTAAACCTGTGCTGGTATTGTAGTATCGTCGNGCAAAAATGTGTATGGCAGCACGCCGAATTGGGCCAGATTGGCAAAAATTTTCGCCATTTAGTGCACTCGATGGAACCTACCGGCGAAAATGTGGACCAACGGGTTCTCATTGTGGCCAGTTAGCGCCGCAAAAAGGCGCCCATTNCCCCCCGGTTTGGGTTACCATGGAGCGCTCTTTGANACCGCTGGCTAAGCGGGCAGACTGACAAACCACTATAAAAGAAGGTGCAACGCATGAAACGCAATGTACGATTGATCGCGGGCCTGCTCGGTGCAACCGCTCTGATGGTTGGCTGCAATCAGGCCGAACCCGAGAACGAACCCGCCAAACTGGAAACNCTGGAAGAAAAGGTCAACTACGTTTTCGGCACCAATTTGGCCGAAAACCTGGCTCAGGGCGGCGTGACCATTGAGCCCGATGCTTTTGCCCAGGCCCTGCGCGACAAGCGTGACGGCGTAGAGCCGCGCCTGAGCGAGGAAGANATGCGCGAAGTGATGCAGACCTTCCAGGAGCANGAAATGGCCCGNCGCGAAGCCGAGCAGGAAGCGGCCGCGGAAACCAACAAGCAGGAAGCCGAAGCTTTCTTCGCGGAAAANGCCAACGCTGAGGGCGTGAGTCAGACCGATAGCGGCCTGCAGTATAAAGTGCTCGAAGAGGGTGACGGCGCCAAGCCCGGAGCCGACGACACCGTGACCGTTCACTACCGCGGTCGCCTGCTCGATGGTACCGAGTTTGACAGCTCCTACGAGCGCGACCAGCCGGCCACCTTCGCACTGAACAGTGTGATTGCCGGCTGGACCGAAGCGCTGCAGCTGATGTCGGAAGGTTCCAAGTACGAGCTGTACATCCCCTCCGATCTGGCCTACGGCCCCGGCGGCAATGGTCCCATTCCGCCCAATGCCGCATTGATCTTTGAAGTTGAGCTGCTCGAAATTGACGACCAGGCCGACGCTGATAGCGAAGGCGCTGAATAACCACCGATTCAGTCCCCGTCTTAAAAAAGCCGCCTCAAAAGGGCGGCTTTTTTAATGCCCGGTAGAAACNGGTATCGATCAGTACGTCAGATCGTGCACAAAGCCATCGGAACTGAGCGCTCGATAAACGTCCGGGTTGTCGGTAAAGGCGAGATCCATCACCGCCACGGCGGTCGGATGAAAGGCTTTCCTCTTGGGCAACTGCCAACTGTACACCACCGCCCGGCGNTGCAAATCCCACAGATCGACNCGACCNGANGGCTGNCCGGTCAANAGCCAATCGCCNTCGTCACTGAAGCGCGCCACGGTCACCTGGGTGCCGCGCTTGACACGCTCCTCGGGCAGCGGCAATTCCCAGATCANATCGCCTTCCGCACTCCACAACCTGGGGCGTTCATAGCGGGCCGCCGAGAGCANTTTCCTGCCGTCCGGACTCATCGCCACGCACTGTATGGGGGNATCATGTTGCTGGGAGACGATCGGGTCGCCGGTCTCAAGATTCCACAGGGTAGANGTTCCTTCATCGGAGCCNGTCAGGGCGCGGGTGCCATCGCCACTCAGGGCCACCGCCNATACCCGGTCACTGTGNTGCAGGTTGCGGATGATTCCNCCNCGNCGGACGTTGTACANCGAAGCGCGNTGATCGGCCAACCCCAACAGCGCGNGNTCNCCCTCNGGNCCNAGNTNGCTNNCCAGAATCTCCGACGGGCTGCTCCAGTANTGTTCGGCCNGGCCACTCTGACGATTCCAGAGNACCAGNGTNCGCTCATCGNTCGTGAGGGCGNAGTNNCCCTCTGGCGAGAAGCTTGCNGANGTGATCAGGGTGAGNCTGTCGGCNTTGTGATTCCAGTCATAGCGACGCTCATCCGTGTCGAGGGCCCAGAGGCTGCCGCCCTGATAGCCGGANCCGACCACCGCCCAGGCNCCGTTGCGGGACAGGGCGCCCGATTGAACACTGCGGGAGGCCACTTCCAGGCTGGCCACCGGCTCTGCCGGCCGATCACACCCGGCGAGCGTCAGCCCGAGGAGCGAGCACAGGCCCAGGCGGGAGAAGTGACGAACCACGGACGCAGCGTTACGCATAGGCGGGTCTCGCTCGTTTCAGTGATCGGGGATCAGGCCACCAGATCTTTGTGTGCGGTATGTAACACGGCAATCATGCGATCTTCAGCGGTAAACCGGGTTTCCAGGGTTTCGCCCAGTGTCGACAGATCCCGATCCAACGCTTCCAGGTCATCGGTTTCCAGATACTTGTCGTTGAAGTCCAGCACTTCCTGGGTGGTCAGGTCCACCACCTTGAACAATTGGCTGGCCTCTTTCAGCGCGTCTTCATCGTCGAACTCACGCCCTTCCTTGATCAGTTGGTCGTACACTTCAAAGTGCCCGGCCGACACGTAATCCACCATGATTTCGCACAGGTGGCGCAGTTTATGACCTCGCAACTCTTCGTCGGCCTCACCGGCCTTCATGGCGCTGAGGTCGCAAAACTGAACCAGCATTTTGCGCCGCTCTTCCAGCCAGCGATCAATGATTGTACTCACGCCGCCCCAGCGCTCTTTTGCATCTTTACAGTTGTCTAACATAACCCGTCCTTAACCGAGAGAAACATCGACGCCCGATTCAGCGCCGACGCAGGGCCTGCCACAGATGTGCAAGCCCCAGTAGTATAAATCCAATGAGCGTCCAACCGGGAATGCTGATCCCGAACAGTGACCAGGCCACCTCGGCGCAATTGCCGTCACCGGTGAGCATGACCCGCAGCGCATCCAGCAGCGGGAAGGTATCCAGAATATAATCCACCCCCGGACCACAGGCGGGCACTTCGCTGGCGGGCAGGCTCTGCAGCCACAGCTGGCGGCTGGATACGGCACCACCGGCGACCGCCGAGAGCACCCCCAACCCCGCATAAATACCCCGGCCGATGCGCCCCGGATGGTGTAAAAATGCCAGAAGCGCCCAGACGCCCACCAGAATGACGAAAATTCGCTGACTGACACACAGGGGACAGGGCTCCAACCCCATGGCGTGCTCCATATACAGTGCAACGGCCATCATGGCCATCACCGCGAGCAGGATGAGCAGGTTGGTCATACGAATGGTCAATGGCATAATCAGGTCTCTTGGGGCCATCACAAGGCGCTATCACTGCGCCGCCTTTAGGCTACAATGGTACGCAATAACGCCCTGAGCGCGCCACCATTTAGCGCACAGATTCCCGAATGAATCACCGGTAGGTTTCCGATGTCGATCTTCAAATATGCGTCTAACCGACCGTCGACAGGCTTTTTTCTGTCCTTGGCGCTCAGCGTCGGTCTGCTGTTGAGCTGGTCAGCCAGCGCCCAGGAGGATGAGCTGGAAGACGGCCAGCTTTATGTACCGCTAAGTGAGCCACTGGTGGTCAACTACGGCGGACCGGGGCGGCTCAAGTATTTACGGGCCGAAGTCTCGCTACGTCTCGATAAATCCCGGGACGCCAGTGTGATCCGCCATCACATGCCACTGATACGCCACCACCTGGTCATGCTGTTCAGTCGCCAGGGGGAGGAAGAGATCAATACCCAGAGCGGGCGCGAGCAACTTCGCCAGACCGCGCTGGCGGAAACCAACGCGCTGCTCGCGCAGGAGGAAGGTCGGGAAAACGTGGTCCGCGACCTGCTGTTCCGGAACTTTGTGGTTCAGCGCTAAGTCTCGGAGGCGCTGCAACCGCAGTCCTGATACTGGCGGTAATAGTTCGCCAAGTAGTCTTCAAAGCTGAGCTGATCCTCCGCCTCGACGGCTTCCTGGTCGCTCAGGGACTGTTCCGCCATTCGCACGTAGGCGGCTTGTTGCTCAGACGCCAGCGGACGCTGCAGAAACGCCTCCCGGTGCCGCTCGGCCAACCCCATGGAGTGGCGGAAGAAGGTCAGCTTGTCCCGGCGCATGTCTTCCAGAACCCGAGCCGAGGGCGTGAGGGCCGGGTTGTCCAGTTTGCGACGCTGCTGCGCCACCGCCGCCCGGAAGTGCCCGTCACCGGCACTCTGATCCAGCAGACCCGCGCAGTCATCCATCTCCCGCAACAGTGCACCGGCCCACTCGAACATCGATACTTCACCGGCCCCGCGGCACAAGTTCAGGCCGGGCTCACGGCCACGGTAGACAATCCGCGTCTGGTTTTCCTGGATGTTGCGATACTCCTGATCGTCCGCTTTCGGGCTCGGCGACAACAGACAGTGCAGCAGGAAGGCATCCAGAAAATGGATCTGCTCGGCACTGATACCCAAGGGCTCATAGGGGTTCAGATCAACGCAGCGCACCTCAACGTACTCTACGCCGCGCAGTCGAAGCGCCTGTAGCGCCGTCTCGCCACGCCGTGTGGTGCGCTTGGGACGCACGCTGCTGTAAAACTCGTTCTCGATCTGCAGCAGACTGGTGTTGAGCTGTTGGTACTCGCCGTCTGTCCCCTTCACGCCAACGGCCTGATAGGCCGGGTGAGGCTGGGTGATGGCTTTGCACAGCGTCTGAAGGTACGAGGGTAGATCGTTGTAGCAGACAATCATCTGTTGCTGGGCATCGCTTTGGTAACCCAGATCCCCCATGCGCAACGAGGTAGCGTAAGGGGCGTGCAGGGTATGCTCATCGCCCTCAAACGGCACCAGTTTGTGCGGCCGATTGCGCACAAATGAACGACAGACCGCAGGGGCGGCGCCGAACAGATAGATCAACAGCCAGGAATAGCGCCGGAAGTTGCGAATCAGGTCGAAGTAGCGCCGGGTTTTGAAATCCTGCAGGGAGCCGGTATCTCCCTCTTCGCCCTGCAGGGTGCGCCAGAAATCGTCCGGCAGCGAGAAGTTGTAATGGACTCCGGCAATGGTCTGCATGACCCGCCCGTAGCGGTGGGCCAGCCCCAGGCGGTACACGGTTTTCATCTTGCCGCTGTTGGAGCTGCCATAGAGCGCCACCGGCACCCCTTCCTCGCCCTTGAGCGCACAGGGCATGCTGGCCGGCCAGAGCAACTCCCGGTCCAGCACGCTATAGGTGTAACGGTGAACATCATCCAGCTGCTTGAGCAATGCATCGACCCGGGTGAACGGCTCGGTAATGAACTCAAGCAGCGCTTCGCTGTAATCGGTGGTGATATGCGGGTGTGTCAGCGCCGACCCCAGCCCTTTGGGGTGCACCGCCTGGGACAGTTCACCCTCGGGCGTCACCCGCAGACTCTCTTTTTCCACGCCCCGGCGAATGCCGCCCAGCGTCTGATTGGCGGTTGACGCGAAGTGCGTCAGAAGATGGCGGAAACGCTCGGATTGGGACAAGGTTGGCTCCTTTACAGCACGAACCGGCCGGTATTGAAAACGCGTTAGTCTTGCGCCTCTTGGGCGGACTCGGAGGGCTCAGGTGACGCTTCCGGCGCCGGCTCGGCACTGTCCGCCCGGACCGGCTTCACTCGGGCCCGCGGCGGGGGCATGTCATCCACCGCCAGCACCGGAAGACCACGCTCATCGGGCTGACAGGGCAGAATATGAATCCGCTGTTCGAAATCCTTGGCGCTCACTTCCACCTTCAGATTGATGGCCTCGTCCTTGTGGGGTGTCTTGTACAGGGCACCGCGGTCCCGACCGTCCAGCCAATCCTTCTGTTTACCCAGAAAATACCCATGCTGATTGCGCAAAATGTACAGCTCTGTCATTGATCACCTTGCAGTCGTCACTCAACGTCACAGGACGGAGGGGCGTGCGGAATCTGACCTCCGCCGAAACGGGAATTGTTCAGTGTTAGGGCCCCGAGTGCAAGGGGTTTTTGCCAAACCGTCGGTCTGGCTGCCGCCACCTCCGGTCCGTCATACCTCAAATGGGTGATGCCCCTCTACCCCACCTGTACTAGACTGCCGGGAGGAGTTTAGCGACAGCTTCGCGCCGGAGCCGCTGTTCCGCTCCATCGGCAGCGACAGGGACCCGTCCGGACCAGGATTCGGTACCGACCTCTCATAATCATATTGGAGCCAGATCATGCTTGTATTCATTCGAACCTTACTGTTGAGCTTCGCCCTGATAACGCTGGCCGCTTGCGGCGGCGGCAGCAGCGGCGGTGACACCCCACCCACCAACGACGACGGCGGCGGCGATACCAATGACGACGATGGTGGTGACACCAACGACGATAGCGATGGTGACGACGGCACCGATGATGACGGCGGGGACGACGAGCCCACCGCCGGCAGCCGTACCGGCACCTTTGTCGACAGTGCTGTTGCGGGAGTGACGTTCACCAACGCTCCCAGCGGCGTCACCGGCACCACCGACGCCCAAGGCCGGTTCACCTTTGAGCCGGGCGATACCGTGACCTTCTCCATTGGTGATCTGAGCTTCCCCCCAACCACCGCACGCGGCGTCATTACGCCTCTGACCATTGCCGGCACCGATGACCCCACTGATGTGGTAGCGACCAATATTGCCCGCCTGCTGCAGACCCTCGATTTTGATGGGGATGCCAGCAACGGCATCGATATCGCCAGCCAGGCCGCCGACTTCGCCACGGCGGTGGATTTCTCGGCTGAGGATTTCGATGATCAGGTGGCCGACCTGGTCACCAACTCCGGCAGCGACAATGCCACCCTGGTTACCGCCGAAGACGCTCGGGCTCACCTACAGGCCTCAATCGACAATGTCCGGGACCAGGCCGTGGGGAGCTGGTATTACGTGGACACGTCAGCGGCGGATCCTGAAGAACAGTTTGTCATCGTGCTGACCCTATTAGCCGACGGTCGCTTCGCCATCTTCAATGACGAGGACTGGCCCGAAATGGATGGTTTCGAAGTGGGTGAACTCGACTGGAACATCAACAATGGCCAGATCACCCTGTCGAACGTGCGCGACTACAACGGTGAGATTGGCCTGTCCGGCAGCACCTGCGCCTCAGAGGAAGACAGCCTGTTCACCTTTGACCTGGTAACTGGCGACAACCCCGGCGACGACAAGCTGTTATTGGGCGCCGACACCGGCGTCGGAGAAGGTTGCGACAGCGAAGGCGACGGTGCCGAAGTCATTGAGTTTACCCGCCTCTACAGCGACACCGACGGCCGGGTGGGCACCTGGAGCATTGATACCGAGACGGAATTCGTTCTCATCCACCTGTTTGAAAGCGGCCTGTACGCCATGCTTCAGGAGTCGCCAATGGATGATGCAGGACAGACAGGTATAGAGCGCGGCCAATACACCATCGACAGCGACACCGGCGCCGCCACGTTCACCCAGGCGACAGACACCAATGGCGAATGGGGCCTTTCACACCCCTGCCCCGGCACGGCTCCTGGAGTACGGGATTGCTTGGATGGTGGCGGCGATACGATTACTACCATCAACTTCAATGCCGAGACCAACCAGCTGGTGCTGATTGAAAGCCTGGAAACAGAAAACAATGGCGGCGAAGAGCAACCTATTCTTTTTGAAAGAATAGGTCCGACTGGCGTATCAGTAGGCTCTGGTGGTGGCTCTGGTACCGACGGCGGTGGCGACGACGACACGCCCGCGGCAACCGGTGGGTCCTACACACTGACCGAAACCCTGGTTTCGATCACCGGCCCCACCATCGACGATCCCGTCAGCGGTCCGGGGTACGACGTGTACTGCGCCGATGAGACGGTGGGCGATACCCTGGAAGAGCAGATTCAACTGGAACTGGACGCGGCCAATGGGTCATTCGTCTTAACGTCAGGCACAGGCGATGACACTGACTCCATCACCGGCACATTGACGGCGGAGGGCCAACTGAGCTTTTTTGAGCCTGTGTCAGAACATATACCACAGGAAAACTTCGTCAGCAGCGACAGCAGTGACTTTGTCGGTTATTACGACCCCGACGCCAGCAATATCAGCGGAACTTGGATAGAGGTGCGGCAAACCACGTACGTGCCTGAGGACATTACGGTTGAGTGCGCCATGAACTGGTCATGGCAGCTGACCATGAACCAGTAGGCTGACACGCTTTTCTCAGGAGCATGAAGCTTCCAACCTGAAGAGACCAGTACCTCCGTGCGGAGGTACTGGTCTCTTCTCTGCCCCCGCCATTAATCCACCTCCCCTCGAACCGACGGCCATTAGGACAATACCCCACACTCTTGCCCAAAATGAAAACGTTTCTATTTTTTGACTCAGCCACTTGCCAATCACCTAAAAACGGGTCCATAATCTGCCTTATTCAGTGTCTTAACGACCATAAGCCGGAATGGCAACGTTTTCATAAACCTTTTTATGAATACTCTCATTCCGGCCGGAGCGTCGGAGCACACAGCGCTAACGGAGCGAAACCGTGTCGATCAAGCAAGTGGCCAAATTGGCCGGGGTATCCATCTCCACGGTATCCCGGTGCCTGAACAGCCCCGACCAGGTCAAACCCAAGACCCTGGCGGCGGTTCAGTCGGCTATTGAGGAAACCGGCTACACCCCCAATGCCCTGGCCCGCAACTTTCGTCGAGGCAAAACCGGGCTGATTCTGGTGGTGCTTCAATCCGTGGGCCTGCCCTTCTGGGAAGGCGTGATGCGCGGCATCAATGGCGTCGCCCGGGAAACCGGCTATTCGATCCTGATCCGGGAAACCGCCAGCAGCCAGCCCGAGCTGGACGACTACTGCAAGATGGTCATGTCCAAGGAGGCCGATGGCATCATCGTGCTCGCCAGCCCCTCGCCCATTTCCGGCACCAGCCAGTACTCCACCCAGGCACGGCGCACCCCGATCGTGCTCGGCTGCGAAAACGTCACCGACGAAATGGCCCATATCCCCAGCGTACGGGTCGACAACCGTCGCGCCGCGAGCGAGGCCACCCAGTATCTGCTCCAGCTCGGTCACCAGCGCATCGGCTTTATCGCCGGTTCGCGCGGTTCACTGCTGACCCGTGACCGGGAGCGGGGCTACTTCGATGCCATGAAAGCCAGCCCCCAGGGCGAACACCGGGAGTGGGTGGTCAACGGCGATCAGACCATCGACGGTGCTCGGCGGGCCACCCGCAAGTTGCTCAGCCTGCCGGAGGCGCCCACCGCCATTTTCTGCGCCAACGACGAAATGGCGATGGCAGCAATCTATGAAATCAAACGCCGGGGGCTGCGCGTCCCCGAAGACATTTCGGTGGTGGGCTTCGATGACACCCGCTACGCGGCCATCATGGATCCGCCCCTGACCACCGTGGTGCAGCCCACGGAAGAGATCGGCGAGCGCACCATGCGCCGGCTGATCAGCGCCATTGAGGGCCACGATATTGGCGAGGCACCGGAAATTGTGGAGCACCGATTGATTGTCCGGGACTCGACCGCACCACCCCGCGCGGATGACCCCGGAAGTAAGCGTGGTCAGCCCTCCGAGCAGACGGTCTGAATCGATCAACGCGGATTTACTGTTAGTCACCTAAACTATAAGATGGGCAGCAAGCGGCTCAAACCCAACAGACAGCACCCAACAGACAGAAAGAGTAGAACTATGTACTTTTTAGGATTAGACATCGGCAGCTCCTCGGTCAAACTGGCCGTCATCAATGGCGAAACCGGCGAACGGGTGGTGGGCGCCACCTACCCGCCCCAGGAAATGACCATCAGCGCCCCGCAGTCCGGCTGGGCGGAACAGTCCCCGGAAGCCTGGTGGGACGCCGTGCGTCAGGGCTGCGCCCAGATGTGGGCCGAGCACCCCGAAGCGAAAGACAAGATCGGCGCCATCGGCATCTCCTATCAGATGCATGGCCTGGTGGCGGTGGATGCGCAGGGCGAGGTATTGCGCCCCTCGATCATCTGGTGTGACAGCCGCGCGGTCGCCACCGGCGAGAAAGCCTTTGAGGAACTGGGTAAAGACTGGTGCATGGAGCACCTGCTCAACTCCCCGGGCAACTTCACCGCCGCCAAGCTGCGCTGGGTGCAGGAAAACGAGCCGGATACCTACGCCAAAATCGACAAGATTCTGCTGCCCGGCGACTACATCGCCTACAAACTGAGCGGCGAGTGCACCACCACTGCCTCCGGCCTGTCCGAAGGCGTGTTCTGGGACTTTGCCGAAAACAAAGCCTCCGAAAAACTGCTCAAGCACTGGCATATCGATCCAAGCCTGTTGGCCAAACAGGTCCCGAACCTGGGCGTGCAGGGCGAAGTGAACGAACAGGCCGCCCGCGAACTCGGCATCAACCCCGGCACCAAAATCGCCTTCCGCGCCGGCGACCAGGTGGCCAACGCCATGAGTCTGAACGTGCTGGAGCCGGGCGATGTGGCCACCACTGCCGGCACCTCCGGCGTGGTCTATGCGGTCACCGACAAGAACATTGCCGACCCCGATCAGCGCATCAACACCTTCCGCCACGTCAACAAAGGCGAGGCCGAAGTGCACAAGGGCCTGCTGGCCTGCATCAACGGCGCCGGTCGGATGAACAGCTGGCTGCGCGGCGTGCTGAGCGCCGGCGGTGAAGTCTCCTACCCGAAACTGAACGAGCTGGGCGAATCTGTGGAACCTGGCAGTGAAGGCCTGAACGTCTATCCTTTCGGGAACGGCGCCGAGCGGATCATGCGCAACAAGCTGCTGTCCGCCCAGATGGATGGCCTGGACCTGAACCGTCACAGCGTCAACCACATCGCCCGCGCCACCCAGGAAGGCGTGGCCTATGCCATGAACCTGGGTTTTGATCTGATCAAGGGCCTGGGCGCGGAAACCCGCGTGGTGCGCGCCGGGCACAGCAACATGTTTTTGAGTCCGATTTTCAGCAGCGCCTTTGTGAACCTGACCGGCGCTCCGCTGGAGCTGTATCAGACCGACAGCGCCGAGGGCGTCGCCCGGGCCGCGGCCTGGGGTTGCGACTACTACACCTCCCGTGAGGATGTGTTCCGCACCCTGACCCGCAAGGCGATTCTCGAGCCGGAGGCAGCGCTGCAATCCCGTTATCAGGAACTCTATGGCCATTGGCGTGAGGCGGTCGAGCGCCGCCTTGCCGAGGCCCGATAAGGACACCCGAAACCGGGCGGTGGCTCCACCGCCGCCCACCTCTTTTCACACAAAGCACAAAAGGTCATTACCATGAGCATCACCCTAGGCGATAAAGAGTATTTCCCCGGCGTTGGCAAAATTGCCTACGAAGGCCCTGAGTCCGACAACCCCTTCGCGTTCCAGTATTACGACGAGAACCGCGTAGTGGCCGGCAAGACCATGAAAGAGCACTTCCGCTTTGCCGTGTGCTACTGGCACACCTTCTGCGGCGCAGGCCACGACCCCTTCGGCCCCGGCCCCTTCCACTTCCCCTGGAGCGAAGGCAAGGATCACGAAACCCGCACCCGCATGAAGCTGGACGCGGCGTTTGAATTCTTCACCAAGCTGGGTGTGCCCTACTACTGCTTCCACGATGTGGACGTGATTGAAGAGGGTGATTCCCGCGCGGAAACCCAGAAGCGTCTGCAGAACTGGGTTGAGCTGGCGAAAGCCAAGCAGAAAGAATCCGGCGTAAAACTGCTGTGGGGTACCTCCAACCTGTTCAGCAACCCGCGTTTCATGAACGGTGCTTCCACCAACCCGGACTTTGACGTGGTCGCTTTCGCCGGCGCCCAGTTGAAAGACGCGATGGACGCGACCATTGCACTGGACGGTGAGAACTACGTGTTCTGGGGCGGCCGCGAAGGTTACATGAGCCTGCTTAACACCGACATGAAGCGCGAGCAGGAGCACCTGGCCCGCTTCCTGACCATGGCCCGTGACTACGGCCGCAAGAACGGCTTCAAGGGTAACTTCCTGATCGAGCCCAAGCCGATGGAGCCGACCAAGCACCAGTACGATTTCGACAGCGAAACCGTCATCGGCTTCCTGCGTCATCACGGCCTGGACAAAGACTTCAAACTGAACATCGAAACCAACCACGCCAC
The DNA here is from genome assembly GCF_002695945.1 of Marinimicrobium sp. Lineage (NCBI taxonomy): Bacteria > Pseudomonadati > Pseudomonadota > Gammaproteobacteria > Cellvibrionales > Cellvibrionaceae > Marinimicrobium > Marinimicrobium sp. The sequence continues at coordinate 26,248 of NZ_NZQP01000022.1, forward strand.
CCTGGCCCAGCACACCATGGACCACGAAATGCAGGCAGCGGCCAACGCCGGCATGCTCGGTTCCATCGATGCCAACCGCGGTGACTACCAGAACAGCTGGGACACCGACCAGTTCCCGTACAACATCAACGAAACCGTTGAGATGATGCTGGTTCTGCTGCGCCACGGCGGTTTCCAGGGCGGCGGTGTAAACTTCGATGCCAAGCGTCGTCGTAACTCCACCGACCTGAACGACACCTTCTTCGGTCACATCGGTGGTATGGACGTGTTCGCCCGCTCACTGTTGATCGCCGACGACCTGATCCAGAAGTCGCCGCTGGAGAAAATGCGCGCCGAGCGTTACGCCTCTTTCGACAACGGTAAAGGTGCCGATTTCGAACAGGGCAAACTGTCTCTGGAGCAACTGGCCGAAATTGGTAACGCCCTGGGCGAGCCCAAGCAGACCAGCGGCCAGCAGGAGCTTTACGAAAACATCATCAACCGTTTCGTACGCTAAGCAGATTGTCCTGAAAACCGCTTCGTTCTCCAGAAGATTGTTTTGAAGGGCTGAGAGTGGACCGGCGGCGTGACAGGTTCTGAAAACGCGATGAATACATCCCTGTAGCTCTCTCACTTCATCCCTGAAGTGAGAGTTTCAGAACCTGTCACGCCGCCGGTCTTTCTGCCACCACGAAACCTGAGCAGTTTCCCAACCGTGGGTTAAGGCCACACTCTAAGTGCTCAAACACCAATAGCTACAGTAAATACTTAAAANACTAATATTGAAAAATTAATGTGAGAGAGAAAAACAATGAAAACATGGCTATCCCTTGCCGGGGCAGCGCTGCTATTGGGCGCCTGCACATCGNCCAACAACCCCGATCAATCCCAAACCCACACCGAAGACTGTAGTCCCTACCTGGGCAACCCTTACGTCAAACACTGCCAGCAGTGGGAGACCACCTACGAGGGTCAACGCCAGGCGGATCTCGGTGACGGTACTTATCTCAACCCCATCATGTCCGGCGATCGCCCCGACCCGAGTATTCTCAAAGACGGCGACGACTACTACATGACGTTTTCCTCGTTTGAGGCCTACCCGGCCCTGACGATCTGGCACTCCAAAGACCTGGTGAACTGGGAGCCGGTTGGCCCGGCCCTGACCGAGTATGTCGGCAGCATCTGGGCGCCGGAGCTGACCAAGCACGACGGACGCTACTACCTGTACATTCCGGCAAAGTTTCCGGGCAACAACAATATCTATGTGGTCTATGCGGACAATATCGAAGGCCCCTGGTCCGATCCGATCGCGCTGGATAACGACCTGATTGACCCCGGTCACGCCGTGGGTGAAGACGGCAAGCGCTACCTGTTCCTGTCCGCCGGTTATCGTGTGCCACTATCTGACGATGGCCTGCGCATTACCGGCGACATGGAGCACGTCTATGACGCCTGGGATTATCCCGAGCACTGGGACGTGGAATGCGACTGCCAGGAAGGGCCCAAGATCATGCAGCACGGNGGCTATTACCATATGATCACCGCCGTCGGCGGNACCGCCGGNCCGCCTACGGGNCANATGGTGATTCACGCCCGCTCCAAATCCATCCACGGCCCNTGGGAAGACTCGCCCCACAATCCGATTGTGCGCACCGAGAGCGCCGCGGAGAAATGGTGGTCCCGCGGTCATGCCACCCTGGTGGAAGGCCCGACCGACGGTGACTGGTACATGATGTACCACGGTTATGAAAACGGNTATTACACNCTGGGCCGTCAGACCCTGATGGAGCCGGTGGAGTGGACCGACGATGGCTGGCTGGTCACCAAAGGCTACGACATGAGTCAGCCCATTCCCAAGCCCGAAGGTGGCACCGCGCTCANGCACGGNATCCCCCTTTCCGATGATTTCAGCACCAACAAGTTCGGCATCCAGTACAGTTTTTTCCGAGGGGATATTACCGAAAACGAACGGGTGCACTACGATCACGACGCTGGCGTTCTGGAGCTGGAGGCCAAGGGCGACTCACCCAGCAACAGCTCGCCTCTGACCTTCATTGCCGGCGATCACTCCTATCAGTTTGAAGTCGATATCGACTTTGACGAGGGNGCTCAGGCCGGCGCCATGGTGTTCTACAACGATAAGCTCTACGCCGGCGTTGGGGTCANCAAGGCGCATTTCGTCCTGCACCGCTACGGCATGGACCAGCGCACCGCCCCCAAGCCCGACGGCATGGACACCCAACTGCGGATGCGGATCACCAATGACCGGCACATTCTCACCATCCACACCAGTACCGATGGTGGGGAAACCTGGATCAAGTATCCGACCCAGATGGAAGTCTCCGGCTACCACCACAATGTGGCTTATGGCTTTATGAGTCTGCGCCCGGCCCTTTACGCGGCCGGTGAAGGTAAAGTGCGCTTCAGTAACATGGTGTATCGCGCTCTGCCCTGATAAGCTACACACGCACCCGGCCTTAAAGACNGACAATAATGGCCGGGTTGCACAGGGACTGGCCGCCGGGCGCCACGCCTACGGTCAGTTTCAGGTCAACATGGGGCAACAACCAGTTCAACGATAACAACCACGGTCTGGCAATTTTTGGAACCCAAAAAAACCATAGGTATTCACTCCATGACTACAAATGCAACTCACCCTGAACAGGGAAGTACGCTGTTTATTGTGTTGATCAGCTGCGTCGCCACTATCGGCGGCTTTCTGTTCGGCTTTGACAGCGGCGTCATCAACGGCACGGTCGAAGGCCTGCAAACCGCGTTCAACTCCGACAGTGCCGGTACCGGGTTGAGCGTGTCGTCCATGTTGCTCGGCTGCGCCGTCGGCGCCTTCTTTGCCGGTAACCTNGCGGACAAATACGGACGTCGCTCCCTGCTGATCGTCGCCTCGGTCTTTTTCATCGTGTCCGCNTGGGGCTCCGGCGTTGCTGGTGGCACTGTTGAATTTGTCATCTATCGCATTCTGGGCGGTCTCGCCGTAGGTGCCGCCAGCGTCATGGCACCGGCCTATATCAGTGAGGTGGCTCCAGCGCGCTACCGCGGTATGCTCACCTCAGTNCAGCAGATCGCCATCATCACCGGCCTGACCATGGCGTTCTTCAGCAACTACCTGTTGGCCAANTTCGCCGGCGGCTCCACCCGGGAGTTCTGGNTGGGNTTTGAAACCTGGCGCTGGATGTTNTGGATGGANNTGATNCCGGCNTNNATNTTTTTCTTNGCNCTTCTNGCNATTCCGGANAGTCCCCGCTATCTGGTGGCNTCNGGNAANATGGAGNAAGCCGGNGGCGTANTGGCCCGNCTNTANGGGCGCNGCACNGCCGANACCAAAGTCGANGANATCANNACCTCCCTNGCCAANGACCATCACCGNCCGCGGCTGTCCGACCTGATCAACAAACAGACCGGCAAGCTGCGCACCATCGTCTGGATCGGCATCGGCCTGGCGGTACTGCAGCAGTTCGTGGGCATCAATGTGGTGTTCTACTACGGTGCAGTACTCTGGCAGGCAGCGGGCTTCTCCGAAAACGACGCCCTGGCCATCAACGTCATCTCCGGCAGCATCAGCATCGCGGCCTGTCTGNTCACCTTTTTCTTTGTCGACAAAATTGGNCGCAAGCCGCTGTTGTGGTTCGGCTCGGCCGGTATGGCCATCACTCTGGGCCTGGTCGCCTACGCCTTTGCCGGNGCACCGGTGAACGTGGAAACCGGCAACCTGAACNTGTCCGACAATGCCGGCCTGCTGGCCCTGATTGCGGCGAACGCTTATGTGTTCCTGTTCAACCTGTCCTGGGGCCCGGTGATGTGGATCATGCTCGGGGAGATGTTCCCGAACCAGATTCGCGGCTCTGGTCTGGCCGTTGCCGGTCTGGCCCAGTGGTTGGCCAATTTCCTGGTCACCTGGACCTTNCCGATTCTTCTNGCGGGCATTGGTNTATCCGCCGCTTACGGTATCTACACCTTCTTCGCCGCGCTCTCTGTGGTGTTNGTGNTGATGATGGTGCATGAGACCAAAGGGAAGGAATTGGAGGAGATGGAGGGGTAATTACCTTGGGTTACGGCGGATGCGGCCTTTNGCCTTATCCGCCCTACNCANAGCACNGCNGTGCTANGNGTAGGGCGGATAAGGCCAAAGGCCGCATCCGCCGTAACCCAACGTTAAGCTCACCGCGCCAACCGCAACAATGCGGCCACCGAAATCGCATCGGTAATTTCACCGCAATCCACCATCGCGATGGCCTCGGTCAGCGGTAACTTTTTCACTTCAATATCTTCGCTATCATCCAGACTCTGCTCGACGGTCTGCAAATCCCGNGCCACGTAAATGATCGCGGTTTCGTCGGTGACCGAATTGGACAACTGCAGCTCCTGCAACATCTCCCAGTGTTGGGCCGAGAGCCCCACCTCTTCCTGCAACTCACGCTTGGCGGCACTCAATGGGTCTTCATCGCGGGGNCAACCGCCCTCCGGGATTTCCCANGTATATTCACCCATGGTGTAACGGGTCTGACGCACCAGCCAGGTGTTGCCNNCTTCATCAATCGGGACCACNCCGACCGCGGTATTTTTGAAATGCACCACGCCATANATGCCATCCGTACCAGCCGGAGTGATCACCTCCTCGTGGGACACTTTAATCCAGGGGTTTTCATACACGCAGCGCGTCGACTTGCGCTGCCAGCCGCCGATCCTATCNGTCACACAATCACCTTTATCATTTGGGGGAGNCATTCAGGGGTCAATGCAAACGGTGGGGGTCAAGCTCAACGCGCTGGATGTGTCGACCGAGCATCAACACCCGGCCAAAGTAGCGGTCACCNCCGGTGACGGTNAACTCGAAATAGAACGCNCNCCATAAACCGGGGCGACCCCNGGCGTCTTTTTTGATCCAGAGCTTACGCAGATAAACACTCTGATCCAACATCTGCACCTGCATCTGTTCACAGTGACGACGGGCCGCGATGAACGCCCGGTCTTTCGCCTGNAAGGCGCGCCAGCTGTAATAAATGAACAGGCCCAGAACGGTCAGCCAGATCAACGCTTTCAAATCGAGCATGAATTCATGATTCCCGGACAAACCCGAAGGATACCGTCTGGTGACTCGCGGAACCACCCCGAGAGAAAAATTTTCAGCANAAGAAACGTGTGGCTTAACGCGAGCGAAAAGCAGNGGGGGCAAGCCAGAGCGAAGAGCACTCTGGCCCAATGCGGGCCGCCGGAACCGGCGGCCGCGCAGGTGATTGCGTTCGGTCAGATTACAGCGGTGTGACGTTTTCCGCCTGCGGTCCCTTCTGGCCCTGGGTCACTTCGAAAGTGACGCTCTGGCCTTCTTTCAACGTGCGACGACCTGAACCATTAATGGCACGAAAGTGAACAAACACGTCTGCACCACCTTCACGCTCGATGAAACCATAACCTTTGTCGTCGTTGAACCACTTAACAACACCTGATACCAGTTGATCTGACATACTTTCCTCGTCTAGCAAACAAATGCAGATCCGAAAACATCGACGAACCTGCCTGACATAAACCGACCTTGGTCAACGCCTGGGCGAGCAACGCAAAAGCCGGGGTGAAACAACCCCAGGGGTTGTGCTAAGGGAAGGGTCGAACAAAGTTACTGGAGGGTGCCTCGCGGGAGCCTAGCCTTTGGCCGTTCACAATCTCTAGCAAAAAAATTAAAGCACTTCGCTCCAGGCAGTTCAAGCATAATTTGATGAAACTTTGAGCGGGTTCCGAAGCGACAGTGCACGGCACCCATGGGGTGCCGAAAAAGGTGTGTGGCACCACATGGGTGCGCTACCGACGGGCGAGTACTTCGTGCAGGTAGATGGAGAGCACCACCAGAGGCATGCTGAATATCATCACCACGCGCTTCAGTACTTCAAACTCCAGTCCTTCCTTGGCCAACTGGTAACAGGCCAGCGCCCAGACGGCACTGGCGAAGTAGGCCCAGCGCCAGCGCCGGAAAACACCCAGCGCCACCACCCAGCCCACCGGGGCCAGTAACATACCATAGCCCTCTGAGTAGCCCAGAAACACCGCACCGGCAACCAGCAGGCACAGGATCAACAGAGCATTGAGCGACAGGTCCAGTCGGCGCTTACGCTCGGGGGTGAGTAGCGGCATAGTCGGCGTTATTCCTTGTCCACGAAGTACAGAGGATCTTTTTTGATGGCGGCCAGTGCCGCATCCCAGGCCGCCTGGGCATCCACCAACATGCAATCGGCCGCGAGCAGTTGGCCGCGCTTTATGGCGCCTTCGGGCAGCAACGACTCCAGGCGATCGTAGCGTTGCACATAGCCTTTGAAGCTGTGACAGCGAACGGCATTGGTGATCTGCCGGCCTCGGGCGTCGGTGAGAATGAAGTCCACAGGCTCCTCTTCCAACAGGTACGGCGGCATCACCTGTTCTTCCACCGCGTGCATCATGGTGTTGACGGTGAAATCGCACCCGAGAAAGAGTATCCGGCCGCCGAGCTTCGGCAAGATGGCGAAAGGCGAATGCTCACCGCAGGGAGTGTGGTCCTTTTCGTGGCCCACGAGCAGGTCCGAGGTATTGGGACCGATCGCCGCCGCCGAGTGCGTCGGGTGAAGGCTGCGCACCACACCCTGCTGGCGCCGGAACGCCTCACTCAGGCTGCCGACACAGGAGGGGGTTTCCTCGGTATCGAACAGCGGATTTTCGGCGTTGACCGTTTCATAACTGAGCGTGGGCATTGCCAAGGTGCCCTCAGGCCCCAGGGCCCGGCGCAACCCGGCCGATACGATATCGGCGGGCATGGCCTCCCCCAGTGAACGCAGCGATGCGTGCACCATCAGGGTATCCCCGGGCTTCACACCCAGGTCTTTGAGAAGGTTGGACAGTTCCAGATGGGGGTTGATATTCATAGCAGCTCATACTCCCATGGCTTTTTGAGCAAGCGTGTTTTTGATCAGTGGCAGATTGTCCACCCGCCGGAGCCCACTATTGCGCAGGGCGATCCAGGCGGGAGAGCGACTGCCGAAGAGTCGTTTGAAACCTTCCATGGTCGCCATCATGCCCAGGTTGTCCCCCAGGCGTTGGCGTTGATAACGGCGCAGTATCGAGGGCTCCGACAGCGGCAGGCCGCGAGTCAACGCCCGTTCAATTTCCTGATACAGGGCCTGCACATCCTTCAGCCCCAGATTCACCCCCTGACCGGCCAGGGGGTGAATACTGTGCGCCGCATCGCCGACCAGGGCGATGCCCGGGCGGATGTAATCCCGGGCGTGGCGCTGGTAGAGCGGAATACCGTGGCGGCGATCCGTACCGGTGACCGCCCCCAGAGTGTACTCGAAGTCCCGTCCGAGGCGGTCGCAGAATGCCGCGTCGTCCAGGGCCAGCAACTCGTCGGCCAGAGCCGAGTCGGCGGACCAGACGATGGAGCTGTAGTGCTCATCCCAGGGGTGTTCACCGGCATCCGCCTCACCCCAGTGGCAGCGCAGGGGCAGGAACGCCAGGGGCCCGGTGCGCATAAAGCGCTGGCGGGCCGTCTGGCCGTGGGGCCGCTCGGTCCGCACGGTGGTGACAATGGCCCTCTGTTCATAGGGCCACTCCCGGATATTGAAACCCGCCAGCTCCCGCACCCGGGAGTGAGCTCCATCGGCGGCAATCACCAAAGGCGCAACCAGCGTGTGCCCGGTATCGAGGCCGACCGATGCAGCCCCGTCATCGCGCTGCTTAAGGGTCNCCACCGCCGACGGCCGGAACCACTCGACCGTGGACTGNTAGGTCAAGGCCTGACGCAGGTGGCGCACCAGAACGCTATTTTCCACAATGTGGCCCAGNTGGTCGCAGTTGAGCTCATCCGCGTGAAAACCGATGCGCCCGCTGGCCTCACCATCCCACACCAACATATCCCGGTAGGGGCAGGCCCGTTCGGCCTCTATGTGCCGCCATAGGCCCAACTGCTCATAGATTCGNCGGGACGCCGGCGTCAGCGCCACCACCCGGGGATCGAACTGCTCCCCCCGATACACGGCCGGCTCGGCGTCGCTGGCTTCCACCAGCGCCAGGCGCAGGCCACGGGCCGCCAGCAGGGGCGCCAGTTTCAGTGCCAGNGTGGCCCCGACCTGCCCCGCACCGACGACAATGACATCGTACGTGGTTTCACTCATGGCCCCATCTCCGACAGCCGTTGAACGGGAGGTTCCCAGGGCGCACGCGGCCCGGCCGTGCCCATGGTCTGGGCGGCAAACCAGTCTTTTACCCCGGGCAGAAAGTCCAACCCGACAAACCCGAGATGACGCAACGCCATCAGACCGAGACGGCGGTTGGAAAACACCCGCACCAGTTTATCGCTCAGCTGTATGGTCAGACGCTGATCCTGGGCGCGCTGCGCCACATAACGATTCAGCACGGGCAGCGCCCCGGGATCACCTCCCTCCAGACGCGCCCGCCGCAAGACCGCCGCCAGGGCCGCCGCATCGCGCAGGGACAGGTTGAACCCCTGCCCCGCCACCGGGTGCAGATAGTGGGCACTGTTGCCCAGTAACACCAACCGCGAGCGCACCTGCTCCTGGGCCTGAACCAGCGCCAGCGGCCAGGACTGTCGCTCGCCGACCCGGGTCAGGCGCCCGAGACGCCAGCCGAAGGCCCGCTGCAGGGCGTCAAGAAATTCCGGCTCCGGGGCGCGGCGCAGTGCCTCGGCCTCGCCCGGGGGCAGGGTCCAGACCAGCGCGGCCCGACGGGCCTGCGGGCTTTCATCCAGCGGCAACAGCGCCAAGGGCCCTCGGGGGGTAAAGCGCTCGTAGGCGCGACCCCTGTGAGGTCGCTCGAACGAGACATTGGCAATCACCGCATGCTGCTGATAGTCGCGGCGGACCTGCTCTATGCCCAACCGACGGTGCAGATCGGAAGCGCCTCCGTCCGCGAGCACCACCAGCCGCGCGGTGAGCGTTCCCGGGGCACCCTCACCCTTCAGGGTGAGGGTGCTCAGGTGCCGCCCCGGCAACAGGCCGGTCACCTGCGCCGGGGCCAGCACCCNGACCTCCNGCGCGCCATCGGCCGCCGCTCGCAGGGTCGGTGCCAGCCAGGCATTTTCCAGAACGTAACCCAGGGCATCCCGGGCCTGCTCACGGGCGNCAATCAGGGCCCCGCCAAGGTGCCCCTGATCGGACACATGCACCTCCGTGATGGCCGTCGCGTGGGCTTTCAGCCGAGACCATAGCCCCAGACGCTGCAGAATATCGGCGCTGCCAGCGGAAATGGCGGTGGAGCGATTGTCATAGTGAGGNNCGTAGTGATCACTCACCAACCCNTCGGGAGAGCGGGCGTCGATCAACACTGTCCGCCAGCCGGCACCGCTGGCGGACAGCAGTCCGGCCAACACAGACCCCACCATGCCACCGCCCACAATGGCGATGTCGTAGTCCGGCAGGGCAAGCGATTCATTCATGGACAGGCCTCACACAGGAACAGTGGCGGTCATTACCGCGATCGCGATGCATCNGCCATCAGTGCCTCGATGTCATCCGGCTCCTTGGGCACACCGTCGGTCAGAACCTCGCATCCCTCTTTGGTCACCACCACATCGTCTTCNATCCGAATCCCGATGCCGCGCCACTTCCGGGCGACCCGCTCATTGTCCGGCGCCACATAGAGTCCGGGCTCCACGGTCATGACCATACCCGGCTCCAACAGNCGCCACTGGCCATCGATTTTGTAGTCGCCCACATCGTGCACATCCANCCCGAGCCAATGNCCGACCCNATGCATATAGAATTCGCGATAGGCCTCGTTGGCGATCAGTTCATCCACTTCACCCTGCAAGAGCCCCAGCTCNACAAGACCTTCGGTCAGCACCTGGACCGACACCTCGTGGGGACGGTTCCAGTGGTTGCCNGGGCGGATCTCGGCAATCGCCGCNCGCTGCGCCTTGAGGACCCATTCNTACANAGCNCGCTGCTCCGCACTGAAGGTGCCGTTGACCGGGAAGGTCCGGGTGATATCCGCGGCATAGGTTTCNTACTCACAGCCGGCATCAATCAAGACCAGGTCACCGTTTTTCAGTGCGGCGCTATTTTCAATATAGTGCAAGATGCAGCCGTTTTTACCGCCGCCCACAATACTGCTGTAAGCCGGGAAGCGCGCCCCGGCCATGGCAAACTCGTGCAGAATCTCCGCCTCGAGCTGATACTCCATCACCCCCGGCTGGCAGTAGCGCATGGCGCGACTGTGCGCCCGGGCGGAAATCTCCCCGGCGTGGCGCATCAGGCGCAGCTCGGCGGCACTTTTGATCAGGCGCAGGTCGTGCAGAAAGTGATTCAGATCGAGAAACTCCCCGGGTGGGGTGGCACCGGAGCGGACCTTNGCACGGATACTGTTCACCCAGTCCATGACCTGGCGATCAAACTCCCGATCTTTGCCCATGGCGTAGTAAACCCGCTCCCGGCCTTCGAGCAGNCCCGGCAGAATATCGTCGATGTCATCAATGGGGAACGCATCGTCGGCGCCGTAATCCCGGCAGGCACCTTCGGGTCCGGCGCGGTAGCCGTCCCAGATTTCCCGGTCCGGGTCCCGGTCGCGGCAGAACAGGACGAANTCGCCGTGNTCCCGCCCGGGAATCAGNGCCAACACCGCGCCGGGNTCGGGAAAACCGCTCAGGTAGTGCAGGTCGCTGTCCTGGCGGTAAGGGTACTCGGTATCGCGACTGCGCTGACGTTCCGGCGCCGAGGGCACTATGGCAATGCTGTTGGGTTCCATCACCTCCATCAGCGCCTTGCGCCGACGGGCGAACTCCTGACGTGTGATTTTCATGGATCGACCTTAGGGCTCAGCCGNTAGGTAACGCGAAAAAGGGGTAACGACATCAATGCAGGGTCGGGGGTTCATCCGCCGATGGGGTCTGGGTCGCCTCGGCACCGGGCACATTGGCATCCACCAGCGCCCGCGCGCCAAACTCCATAAACAGCGAAAGCGCGGCCATGCGCACATATTCCACCACTTCGACGTAATCGTTCTCGGCTTCACGGGCGGACTCTTCATCGTCCAGCTCCACCTGGGCAATGGCCGCCAGATCTTCCAGNGCCTCGCGGGCTTCGTCCGAAAGGTTAGTGTCGCCGGCGTGCCCAGCGCTGCCAAAGCCCACCAGAAAACCGTGACACCACTGCCCGAGGCACTGCACCCGCAGGGTGATTTCCCGCTCGTCTTTGGGCAGCAGCGGTTGCAGCGCAAAGCCGTTGCCGGTCAGTTGCGCCCGNGTATCCCGGTACACTTGGGTCAGCGCATTGCGGACCGACTCGTCCGGCGCCTGGGTAAAGTCCAGCTCTTCCACCGCCTCAAGCAACCATTCGGTTTCATCCGGTTTGGCCCCACCACAGAACTTCCCGCACAACAGCCCCTGCAATTCCGCCGGGTTGATCAGAATACCCAGCGGCTGTAACAGCTCGCTCAATTGTTCATAACTCAGGGGGGTTATTTCGGGTTCGGTCGTCATGGGCACCTCGTGTCGTTGACCGGATATGCTAACACGAATCCCGATTTGACGGCGGGCAGGCGTTAACAGCGNAGTGGTTACGGCGGNTGTCGTCGAGTNCGGTTGCGGCGGATGCGCCTTCGGCTTATCCGCCCTACACGAACCGCGGAGGTATGCGTAGGGGCCGAGCGCAGCGGTATGACCCGCATCCGCCGTGACCCAACGGGGCGAAGATTGACCCTCTGCGAAGGGCGCAATATAGTAGCTGCACGCGAATAATGAACCCGGTCCCCGAAATCATGTCCGATGAACTGCTAGAAGCCCTGGAAGCAAAGATGGATCGTCTGATCCAGGTCTGTGAACGCCTGCAGCAGGAGAACGACGAACTGCGGGCCAAAGCCAATGACTGGCAGCGGGAGCGGGTGCGTTTGATCGAGAAAAACGAGCTGGCCCGCGGCCGNGTAGAGGCCATGATTACGCGCCTGAAGAGCCTGGAGGCTGACTCGTGAGCACCGAAACGGTTTTCGTAAAAATTCTGGATAAAGACTATCAGGTGGCCTGCCCNCGAGAGGANCGCGCGGCACTGCAGGAGTCTGCTGAACTGCTCGATGAGCGCATGCGNGCCATCAAGCGCAGCGGATCGGTAATCGGGCTGGAACGGATCGCCGTGATGGCGGCCCTGAACCTGAGCCACGAATTGTTGCAGGCCAAACGCCAACCGCAACAGCCCTCGCTGGATCTGGACCAGAACGAACTGCAGCGCCTGAACGACAAAATCGATCGCAGCCTGGAGCAGTTCGAGCAGCACTGAGCCCCCACCTTTTGCCGGTGCCGAATCCGGTTGCGTTGCCCCCCGACTTCCGGGTTATACTGANNGCACGCCCTGGGGTGTTCGCCAGTCAACACGTCCTTGAGCCGATAACCGCAGTACAGGCGTTGTTCTGTAGGTCCTGTTGAGCATTACCGCGCGAACGGGAAGCCTGATGGACCGCGAACATCGCCACCTTGAGCCTTAGGGTTCAAGGCCCAATTGACAGCGGCACCTTGGGGTTCTCCTTTCTCTCGCCGNTCCGGTTTGGGTCCGGTGATTCCTTTAGGACGATTCAACCGCGGACGTCTCGCCCTTGAGCACGATTTCCGAATTTCCNGCACCGGACAAGAAACAACTGCGCCAACGATTGCGCGCCCGCCGCAATGGCCTGACGGCCCAGGAACACCGGGACGCCGCCCACGCAGTGGCGCGTCAGATAAGTCGCACCGCGGAATTCATTCGCAGTCGGCGGATCGCTGTGTACTGGCCCAATGACGGCGAGATTGATCCCACCCCCATTGTGGAGCGAGCCTGGCAGTTGGGTAAGCAGTGCTACCTGCCCGTCTTACACCCCATTCAACCAAGGCGACTCTGGTTTGTGCTCTGGCAGCGCGACACCCCACTCTACCCCAACCGCTATGGTATTCCGGAGCCGAATCCCTACCGGGAACCGCGCCTGGCGGCACCCTTTCTGAATCTGGTATTGCTACCCCTGGTGGGCTTCGATGCGAACGGAGGGCGACTGGGCATGGGCGGCGGTTTCTACGATCGGACCTTCGCGTTCAAGGCCGGTGACGGTCACATCCCCGGGTACGGCCCGGACCTGTTTGGCCTGGCGCACGCCTGTCAGGAAGTACCCGCGCTGCCGATTGAACCATGGGATATTCCCCTGACAGCGGTGGTAACCGATCGGGGTGTTGTTCGATAAGAGGTGGGTGTTGCTGAGCGACGGGCGCTAGGAATTATCGGCCTGCTGCAGGACCACCGAGGCAGCGCTGCTGTCGTCATCACCAAACCAACTGCCCAGATCCAGCGCACTGATCAGCACGCCCAGGCAGAACACAAAAATGACCAGAGTAACGATATCGGTTTTCATTTTATTCGGAACCTTCTTTTTTAACCGTTCAGGTATTCAGTTTATCGACATCCGTCCAGAACTAAATTTCCCTGTTGGCGTACCGTTTTATCGCAACGAAGTCTAAGGTTAGTCGAAAATCGTGACAGATCAAGAAAAACGTCGGAAAAATGGACGTTTTTTGAGGCAAATGTGTTGAAAATCACATTTTTAGGGCGGGTTTTGCGGTTTTTTTGGTGGATGACGGGCTTCGCCCTTATACCACCCTACCGTGAAGTAGGTCGGATTAGCGCGCAGCGCGTAATCCGACAATAACCGCGTGAGCGTGGTTGGGCACGGAATGTCGGATTACGCGCGAGGCGCTAACCCGATCTACGGGCTACGATGTGAACGTAGGGTGGCATAAGGGCGAAGCCCGTCATCCACCGACTCAACCAATTCTCAATGCACCTCAGCTCAGAAAGAACTGATAGGCCTCGTTGTCGGTTTCATCCCAATAGGGATAATTGATTTCATCCAGGAATTTGCGCACCTGTGCCCGCTCTTTCTTGGGCACCTGCATACCGATCAACACCCGCCCATAGGCGGCGCCGTGGTTGCGATAGTGGAACATGGAAATATTCCAGTGCCCGGCCACCCGATTGAGGAAGGCGAGCAGCGCTCCCGGACGCTCCGGGAACTCGAAGCGGAATACCATTTCATCCCCCACGTTCGGCGCGTGCCCGCCGACCATGTGGCGGATATGCATCTTGGCCACTTCGTTGTCGGTCATATCCACCAGGTCATAGCCCTGCTCGCGCAATTCGGACACCAGCTCGGCGCGGTCGTGGCCGCCGCTGCCCACCTGGATGCCGACAAAGATTTTCGCCTCCTGGCTATCCGCGTAGCGGTAATTGAACTCGGTGATATTGCGCTTACCCAGTGCCTTACAGAACTCTTTATAGGCACCCGGGCGCTCCGGAATGGTGACCGCCAGAATGGCCTCTCGCTGCTCACCGATTTCCGTGCGCTCGGAAATGTAGCGCAACCGGTCGAAGTTGATGTTCGCCCCGCAATCGATGGCAACGAAGGTCTGACCGGTAATGCCGTTCTCCGCCACATACTTTTTCATGCCCGCCACGCTGATGGCGCCGGCGGGCTCGGCGATGGAGCGGGTGTCTTCAAAAATGTCCTTGATACCGGCACAGATTTCATCGGTATTGACGGTGATCACCCCGTCAATGGTCTTGCGGATCACCCGGAAGGTTTCCTTGCCGATCTGGGCCACCGCCACCCCATCGGCAAAGATGCCCACCTGGGGCAGAGTCACCCGCCGCTTTTTCTCCATCGCGGCCTTGAGCGAGGCGGATTCATCGGACTCCACCGCAATGACTTTCACATCCGGGCGCACGTATTTCACGTAGGCCGCCACACCGGCGCAGAGACCACCCCCACCGACGGCGACAAAGATCGCATCGATATGGCCCGGGTACTGGCGCAGAATCTCCATCGCCACCGTGCCCTGCCCGGCAATCACGTCCGGGTCGTCGAACGGGTGGATATAGGTCATGCCCTTTTCTTCCACCAGTTTTTTGGCGTGGGCCGAAGCTTCATCGTAGCTGTCCCCATGCAGGACCACCTTGCCCCCACGGGCGCGCACAGCGTCCACCTTGATCGGCGGCGTGGTACGCGGCATCACAATGGTGGCCTTGATGCCCAGATGATGTGCACCCATCGCCAGCCCCTGGGCGTGGTTGCCCGCCGAGGCCGCAATCACGCCCTTCGCCTTCTGCTCTGGGCTCAGTTGCAGCAACTTGTTGTAGGCGCCCCGGATTTTGAAGGAGAACACCGGCTGCAGGTCCTCGCGCTTGAGCAACACCTGATTGCCGGTGCGCTGGGACAACAGCGGCGCCGGATCGAGTGGCGTCTCGACGGCGAGGTCGTAGATGCGGGCATTGAGGATACGTTTGATGTAGGAATCGGGCATAGGAGTGTATTGCACCAAAGCTGTGTGAGACGGCAAACCCCCATGGTAAACAATTTGCGAACCGCTGGCATCCATCGCGTATAATGCGCGCATCCACAACAGCGAGGTGACCATGACCCAGGACGAACTCAAGAAGGCAGTCGGCCAGGCCGCCGTCGACTACATCGCCTCGAAACTTCAGCGCGACAGCATCATCGGCGTGGGCACCGGCTCCACCGCCAATTGCTTTATCGACGCTCTCGGTAAGCTCAAAGACGATTTCGCGGGCGCCGTGGCCAGCTCGGATGCCTCGGCGGAGCGTCTGCAGAAGCTGGGCATCACGGTGTATGACCTGAATGAGGTCAGCGAGCTGCTGGTGTACGTTGATGGCGCCGATGAGAGCAACGCCCAGTTGGAGCTGATCAAGGGCGGTGGCGCGGCGCTGACCCGGGAGAAGATCGTCACGGCGGTATCCCGGGAGTTTGTCTGTATCGCTGATGAGAGCAAGTGGGTGGATGTATTGGGCGCTTTCCCGCTACCGGTGGAGGTGATTCCGATGGCGCGCTCTTATGTGGCGCGCGAGTTGGTGAAGCTGGGCGGTGATCCGGTGTATCGCACGGGTGTGGTGACGGATAACGGGAATGTGATTTTGGATGTGCATCATCTGGAGATTATGGAGCCGAAGAAGCTGGAGGCGGAGATCAACCAGATCGCCGGGGTAGTCACCAACGGCCTGTTCGCCCGACGCGGCGCCGATGTGTTGTTGCTTGGCACCGCTGAGGGTGTGAAGACCATCAAGCCCAAGTATTAACTGCGATAGCCTCTTAGCTTCGAAGCGAGTCCGGTCCGGGGTGGGGTGTATCTATCCCGGACACGCCGTAAACCCATCCCTGGGGGCTCGACGCGCGGAGTCCCTCCGCTTACGGTCCGGGATAGATACACCCCACCCCGGACCTCAGTGCCATCGACAAACCTAAACGCTCACCACCCTCTTTCGCGCTTCACATCAAACTCGCGTAGGTCGGGTCGGTCCGACGTATCGGAGCGCGCAGCGCTTAACCCGACGCTTGGCACTCGACGTCGGATTGCGGCCTTCGGCCGAATCCGACCTACTCAGACTACTTTATTATCGGCCAATCAAGGATTACGCCCTTCAGCCGATAAACCTTCTATATTTGGGTTTAAGTGCTTCGAGTTCACGGCGATTGATACTGGCATTGAGGAGCGCTTGGGGTGAACCCTTCCAAGACCGTAAGCGGAGGGACTCCGCGCGTCGAGCCCCCAGGGATGGGTTTACGGCGTGTCTTGGAAGGGTTCACCCCAAGTGCTCCGGGCTTTCCGACTGCGACATACTCGACCAGCCCCGGCTTACAAGTTTTAAAGGAGTTCTAAAATGAACTGGATCAAGCGCAGCATGCAGACTCGGCTGATGGCCGTGGTGGGGCTCGGGTTGGGGGGCTTGCTGGTGACGGCGGTGATCGCCATCAGTCAGTTGAACCAGCGGCTGGACCGCTACAACGAACTGATTACCGTCAACATCGCCCAGGAACGAGCCATCAACCAGATGAACTTCGACTTCAAAGTCCAGGTTCAGGAATGGAAAAACGTCCTCCTGCGTGGCTACGACGACAGCCGACGCGCACGGTACTGGAACCAGTTCGAAGAACAGCACAACATCATCCAGGACGAAGGGCAGGCACTGCTCAGCCAAATGGAACCGAGCCCCGTGCGCCAGGAAGTGGCCGACTTTCTCGACGCCCACCAGACACTGTTCCGCGAATACCGCGCCGGCTTTGAAGCCTTCAGCGCCAACAACTACGACCCGACAGTGGGCGATAACGCCGTCTCCGGCATCGACCGGGAGCCCAGTCGGCTGCTGAACGACGCTGCAGAGCACATCAGCACCACCGTCTCCACCCTCACCCGCGAGGTCGAACAGGGCAGCGCCCAGGTCAGCTTCTGGTCGCAAGTGGCCATTGCGAGCGTCGCCCTGCTGGTGGTGGTGTTGCTGTGGTGGACGCTGCGGGCCGCCTTCCTGCGCCCACTCAAAGTTCTCATGGACCATATTCAGGAAATGGCCCAGGGGGATTTCACCGGCAAGGTGCGTATTCAGCGGGCCGATGAACTGGGACAACTGAGCGACAACCTGACCCGGTTACAATCGGAGATGGGCGGTGTCATCGGTTCGGTAAAAGACTCGGCGCTCAAACTCAACCGCGCCTCCGAGCACATCAACCTGAACGCCGATGAAATCACCCGGCTGACCGGTGATACCGAACAGTCCACCGATCAGGTGGCCACGGCGGTCAACGAGATGTCATCCACGGTGCAGGAGGTGGCCAACAACGCCTCCGGGGCCGCCGAGGCGGCCAATCAGGCCGATGAGGGAGCGCGACGTGGGCGCTCGGTGATGGAGTCCACGCTGGATTCGATCAATCATCTGTCCAACGATGTGAATTCCGTGGCCGAGGCCATGCGTCAGCTCGAGGGTGAAACCAACCGGATTGGCAGTGTGCTCGAAGTGATTCAGAACGTCGCCGAGCAGACCAACCTCTTGGCCCTCAATGCCGCCATTGAGGCGGCTCGGGCCGGTGAGCAGGGGCGCGGCTTTGCGGTGGTGGCCGATGAGGTGCGCACTCTCGCCCGTCGGACCCAGGACTCCACCCGGGAGATCGCGGAAATCATCGATGCGGTGCAAGCCGGCGCCGCCAACGCCATGTCCGCCATGGCGGCCAGCCAGGAACAGGCCCAGAATACCGTGGCCAGTGCCGGTGAGGCCGGTGAGGCGATTGCCGAAATTACCCGGGCCGTGGCCAGCATCAGTGAGATGAATGCCCAGATCGCCACGGCGGCCGAGGAGCAGAGCTACGCCGCCGAGGAGATCAACAAGAACATCGAGCGGGTGGTGGAGCTGGTCCAGGGGGCGCACCAGAGTGCTCAGGGGTCCACCAAAACCGCGCGGGATCTCAATGAGTTGTCGCGGCATTTATCAACACAGATCGCGCATTTCCGGGTTTAGACGGTATATCCAAAGCCGGGGCGGGACAACCGTACCCCACGTAGGTCGGATTAGGCCGGAGGCCGTAATCCGACAAGGGCGTCTGTATTGTGTCGGATTACGGCCTTTGGCCTAATCCGACCTACTCGGACTCATCCACCAATGCCTCTACTAACGCCACTGAATCATTTCGCCCAAACGCTCAAGATCATTGATCACCCGCCACTGGCCGCCGCCGGATTCCACCCGGCCCTGCCAGTGCTCCAGGCGCTTGGCGTAGTCCCGGGGGTCGATATTGTCCCGGCGCAGTTTGGTGACATTCAGGGCAACCACTTCCACCCCGGACATGTCGATGGGGAAGTCCCGAATCTGCCCTTCCTGAAGATCTTCCTCCAGATCGGAGAATACGAACAGGTAGCGCTGCCCGGCGCCGGTTTCGGTCAGATAGTCGTGGCCCTGAATCACCCCGCCGGTGATGTCGGTATTGGCGGCACCTCGCTCGATACCCCCCAACACCTCATCCAGGGTTTCCTTGAAGGCCCGCTTCTGACCGTTGGCCACGCTCGGACGATCGTCAAAGGTGACTTTGGCAACGATGTTTTTCTCGGTAAAGCTGCCGCCGTCAATCAGGGCCACCGCTATGGAGTCACCGCTGTCCAGGCTGCCCAGCAGATAGGCAATCAATGACTGGGCTTTGTCCAGCTCCTCGGTGTAGGTCCCGGAGGTATCCAGCAGCAGATACACGGCGCGGTTGTCCGGCCGCTGGGTGTCGCTGCAGGCGCTGATCACGCTCAGCGCACCGATCAGCGCGGCGAGGACAGCGCCGCGCCGGAGCCAACCGTAATAACGGTTCATGGTTATCTTCGTCGTACGCTTCATGGCTGTTTCCACAGTTCGCTTCATGGCTTCACCCCCACCACTTTGGTCGCTTCCAAGTCCTCACTGTCATCCCAGGGCGGGTCCTCCCGGTCGGCTTTGCGCTCACTGGAACGCGGGCGGTTCACCCACTGCTCGATGGCCAGAGGGACCACAATGAGCATGTCGTACAGGTGCACCAGCATCTTGCTCAGATGATTGGCCATGCCGCCCACCAGGCGGACGATCAGACGCAGCCCCCGCAGCAGTGCCACCACCATCACCCCCACCACGGTGCGCAGGGAGTGAATGAACGACTCCAGCGGAATCGCCACAAACGCCAGCACGAACGGCAGAATGAAACCGAGCACCATCTGACCGATGGAGGGAATCCAGCGGAACTGGGCCTCCACCACGGCGGCTCCGGTCAGGGTCTGGTTGAGCGCCTCGCGGTCCAGAGCCAGGAGGTCGCGCATATAGGCCAGGGAGGCTTCAATGCTGGCCAAGATGGTCAGCAGCGTCAGGCTGACAATCATCATCCGCCGGCGCATCCGGTCATCCATGCTGCCGATGATCGGGAACAGATGGGTGATCCGCAGGGACTCCAGCAGGAACACCCCCATGGCCACTTCCAGCAGAATGATCACCAGCGCGGCAACGTCCGAAATGCGCATGGACCCCACATAACTATTGCTGCCGACCATCTCCGACATGGGCATGGCAATCAGGTGGAAGTTGATCAGCCCGCCCATCAGGGCAACGGCCAGTACCAGTCCGGCAATCAGAAACTGGGTCATGGAGGACGCGGTCAGGGAATTCACCGCTTTGTCTTCCCCGGCACGAATCGCCGCGTATTCCTGCATCTGCTCATCAATGGTCTTGCTGCGTTCATCCAGCCCATCAATGGTCTGCTTCACCTGGCTCAGGTTCTGATCCAGGGAGCGCCACTGGGGCTGCATCCCGGCCAGAATCCGGTGCCGCTCCCGACTGCTTTTCTGGTACAGCTTCAAGGTCTCTTTATGGGCGTCTTCAATCACCTCACGGATATTTTCCAACACCTTGTGTACCGCCGGGTCACTGCTGCCGGGCAGGCCGGAGACAGTTTCGATCACCTCCGACCAGGCCGGTGGTAGCGGCGGCGCATCGCTGGCCTCCTGATAGTCGGCCTCGATCTTCTCGATGGCGTCGGCAATCTTGCGGTGCAGATTGGGGTAGCGGCTCAGATCCCGCTCCATGATGGTGTGCACCCGGTTGAAGTCCCGCTCAATGGCGGCTTCCGCCGAGCGGCGCCCCATGGCCAGTAGCACGTCCCGGTTGCGCGCCACCAGGCGATGCTCCAATTGACCGATGGACCGGCTCCACAGGCGCATGGCCCCATGCACGGCCCGGCCACTGGCGCGAAACAGTTGATGGGCGTGGCGGCGCCCCAGATAGAGCACCACCACCAGAATCACCAGCCAGATCGCCAGCGAGAGCGCCGGCGAATCCGACCAGAGGGTCAGTAGTTGATTGAACATGATGAATCCTCCGAATCAATGAATGTGCCAACCAGCGGATTGGCTTGAGTCGAAGTATCGCGAACGTCGGTGAAAAATCGGTGAGTTGGCCAGGCAAGGCGGTTTATGCCGCCTCAGAAGCGGGCGGCTTTGCCCAACAGTGACCGCCATCACAGCCTTTCTGGCAGCCAATGCTACACTTTGGCCATGGCAGACATACTCTGGGTTGAAGATCAGTCCCACTGGATCGAGAAGTTCCAGCCGGTGCTCGAGGCCACCGATTTCGATGGCCGGCCCACCCGTGTGCGCGTCTTCCGGTTTGCCGAAGCGGCCTGTCAGCACATCAAGCAGAGCGGCGCCGGCCAGGCACCGGATATTGCCCTGCTGGACGCCCAGATGAACGGCCGGGACAGCGCCGGCGCCTCGGTGTCCCGGGCACTGCAACGCAAGTGGCCCGACGTGCCCCAGGTGTACCTGTCCGAGTACAGCGGCACGGATATTGAGCAGAGTGCGTTCGAGCAGGGGGGCATACAGGACTTCATCGCCAAGCATCAACGCAATATCGAAGCGGTCTTGTGCTGGCGGATCAAGGCGGCTCTGCGTCAGCGTGAAGCCCCCAAAACCGAACAGCTCACCAGCGGGCCTCTGACCCTGGATAAGCTCACCTGGGAAGTCTTCTGGCACGGCCACAAGCTGATGAACCCCAACAACCCCCGCCGTCCGCTGGGCCCGACGCCCCGGAAAATTCTGCGCTACCTGGTGGAGGCGTCCCCCCGGCCGGTATCCACCCTGCAGATGGCCGAGGCATTGGAGGCCGACCCGGAACGATTTTCCTACGCCAACTACCGCCAGCACATCAAAACCCTGCGCCACGCCGTTCAGCAGGCCGAGCCAGAGCGGGACTTCATGGCCCTGTGTCAGCGAGGCGAAGGGATCGTCACCTTTGGGGACCTGGGTGCCTATTGCTGGAAGCCGGTCCAATCAGAGTAAGGAGCCACACCGTGGCCGACCCCGAGAATACTGACCTCAACACCGCGTCCCACCCGCCGTCGGTACGCCCGCGCCGGCTGGCCTTTCCCTGGCTGAGCAGCCTGGCCGGGTTGGCGCTGGGCGCCTACCTGCTGGCGGCGGGCGAGCCCCAGCTGTTGCGCGAGCTGGGGCTGATGCCCGAGGGCTACCGTCTGCACCCACTGCTTCAGGAGTTGGAGGTCAAACTGGCGGCGCTGCTGGTCTTCGCCCTGCTGATCCTGCGCGACGTGTTCCACCACAGCCGGCGCCTGCGGGCCTTTGACCGGGATATCGAGCGCTTGCGCACCGAGCTGAACCAGGTCTGGCAGAGCAAGAAGCAACTGCAACTCAAAGCCCACACCTATGCCGGTCACGCGGACAAACTGAAACTGTTTATCAGCGAGAAGCTGCTGGAATATATCGAGTACGACGAAAAGTTTCTGCACTTCAAAAGCATCGCCGCCGAAGTGCGTCACAACGGAGTCATCTGCTTTGACAAGGTGCAGACCGCCTTACAGAGCCACCTGGAACAGGATCAATATCCGGACGAGGAGACTCATGGCCGAGACCGCGACGCCTTCGAGGCGATGCGCTATCTGTGGGACCTGCTGGACCTGTCCACCACGGACAACATTGCCCTGCACATTGGCAACCAGCTGTGCGAGTGTGAGGAGCACTACTACCAGCGCCTGCTGAACGACGATGCCTCCGAAGCCGTACCCCATCGCCCGGATTACCGGCCGAGGCGGGCCACACTGAAGGCGCTCGCGCCCCTGCTGCAGGAATCACCAAGCCGGCTCGAAGCCCTGGATGAGGGCTCAACCGAGCGGTTGGTACTGGACGACGACCCCCAGTTTCGGGCCTATCTGGACCCGACCGACAGCCTGCTCGGCAACGAAAACCACTTTGTCCTGATGCTGGAAAACCTGCTGAAGAACGCCCAGTTCTTTGCCCGCAAAAAGGCCAAATCCAAGTACAACCGCGTCGCGCTCACCCTCGGCCAGCAGGGCGCCCGGGTCGAGCTCGCGGTGTACAACCGGGGCCCCCACATCGAGCCCGACGCCATGGAGCAGATTTTCCAGCTCGGCTACTCCACCCGCCGCGCCCGGGAACACCACGGCAAGGGGCTCGGATTGTTCTTTGTCCAGGAGATCGTCAAAGGCTATGAAGGTCGGGTAAAGGTCGAGAACGTCGAAAACCGGCCCGCCTACTATTCTCTGCGCATCGCCCTGGCCGACGGCCAACTGACCACCGAAGTGATTGAAGTCACCCTGAACGAGGACGGTCAACCCCAGTGTCGGCGGGCCCAGACCCTAAGCGGCTCCTCCGCGCCGGAAGCGGCAATGCTGGAGTGGGATTTCGACCAGGCCATCACCCGCGTGGAGCTGACCCCGACGGGCAGTCAGGATACCCTCGCCCTCGAGCTGGACCCCTCCGGGGGCAGGGAGACCCGACTGGACCCTCAAAACCCGGCTACTCCCCGCTGGGCCCTGGAGGTACAGCCCCGGCGCAAAGGCGGCAAGCTCACCTTTACGCCGCTGGATGTCGCCGGGGTGTGCTTCCGGGTGCTCCTGCCCACCGCGGCCTCAAGGGTCGAGGGGGACGATGAGGACCTGGACGCTCTGGCCCCCCGGGTTGAGGACCTGAACCGCCCCTTCGAGGCCCTCGAGGAGTACCGGGACTGAGCCCGCCAGGGACATTGAAATTCCGCCAATCACCCCCATATATAATTAAACGTTACTACCAGCATAGGTTTTTATATTGTTGGCATTTATAAGCGCCATTGCTTTTTGCCCCTTGCCTGGCCGCGGTGCAATCCTTATTATGCTGGCACACGTATAAAGCGGCCACGACCCGCTTGGCGCGGTCGACACCGCTTCACTCACGATACCGATTTGGAGACACAGCTTTATGAGTAGCGACGCTATTGTGCACGTCACTGACGAGAGCTTCGACGCCGAAGTCCTGAAGGCCGACAAGCCTGTTCTGGTGGATTTCTGGGCGGCCTGGTGCGGTCCCTGCAAAATGATCGCCCCGATCCTGGACGAGCTGGCCGGCACCCATGGTGACAAGATCAAGATCACCAAGATGGATGTGGACGCTAACAAAGAAGTCCCGGGCAAGTTCAACATCCGTGGTATTCCGACGCTGATCATCTTCAAGAACGGCGAGCCGGACTCTACCAAGGTGGGCGCACTGTCCAAGCAGCAGCTGGTCGAGTTTATCGAAGGCGCTCTGTAAGCCCGAACCCCGTCGGTAGCCCCCGCCTGGCGGGTGGCTGCCGGGCGCACGGCGACCAGTGACCGGCGCCTTTGCACTACCCGGCGTTTATCGCTATACTCCCTTCATTCGATGTTTGCCCGGCCTTGATTCAGCTCTGAACCACCATCCAGATCGATGGACCAGCCAAATCGATGGGCAGCTCCGGGGAGTTGACTGAAACGCCAGTTGATTTCCAATAAATTCCCGCTTGTTCTCCCTGTTTCGGCGCTCTGTGGCTCAGCCACCCTGGCCTGCAGTCAGCCTGTAAGCAGAGATAACAGCACCCCGGCACCGCCAGTCCCGCACGCTCAGAATCACAATTTTCGTGCAACAACAAATCCATTAACCTTCACACCAAAGTCACACTGTATGAATTTAACCGACCTGAAAACCAAACCCATCGAAGAACTGATCGACATCGCGCGGGAAATGGGGCTGGAAAGCATGGCCCGTTCGCGCAAGCAGGACATCATCTTCAATATCCTAAAGCGCCACGCCAAAAGCGGTGAAGACATCTACGGCGACGGCGTCCTGGAAATTCTGCAGGATGGCTTTGGCTTTTTGCGCTCGGCCGACAGCTCTTACCTGGCCGGCCCGGATGACATCTATGTCTCCCCCAGCCAGATTCGCCGCTTCAACCTACGCACCGGCGACACCATTGCGGGCAAGATCCGACCCCCGAAGGAAGGCGAGCGCTACTTCGCCCTCCTCAAGGTCAACGAGATCAACTTTGACAAGCCCGAAAGCTCCAAGCACAAAATCCTGTTTGAAAACCTCACCCCCCTGTTCCCCGATGAGCGTCTGCGCCTGGAAGCCGGTAACGGTTCCACCGAAGATCTGACCCCGCGCATCATCGATCTGATTTCTCCCATCGGCAAAGGCCAGCGCGGCCTGATCGTGGCACCGCCCAAAGCCGGTAAGACCCTGATGATGCAGAACATTGCCCAGGCAATTACCCGCAACAACCCCGAGTGCCACCTGATCGTTCTGCTGATTGACGAGCGTCCGGAAGAAGTGACCGAAATGCAGCGCTCGGTGCGCGGCGAAGTGGTCGCCTCCACCTTTGACGAGCCGCCGGCCCGTCACGTGCAGGTCGCCGACATGGTGATCGAGCGGGCCAAGCGCCTGGTGGAACACAAGAAAGACGTGATCATTCTGCTCGACTCCATCACCCGTCTCGCCCGCGCTTACAACACCGTGATCCCCTCCTCCGGTAAAGTGCTGACCGGTGGTGTGGACGCCCACGCCCTGGAGCGCCCCAAGCGTTTCTTCGGTGCGGCCCGGAATATTGAAGAGGGCGGCAGCCTGACCATCATCGCCACCGCGCTGGTCGACACCGGCTCGAAGATGGACGAAGTGATTTACGAGGAATTCAAAGGCACCGGCAACCTGGAACTGCACCTTGATCGGAAAATCGCCGAGAAGCGTATTTACCCGGCAATCAACGTACGTCGCTCCGGCACCCGCCGCGAAGACCTGTTGATGAAGGAAGATGAAATGCAGCGCGCCTGGATTCTGCGCCGCCTGCTGCACGACATGGAAGACGTGGCCGCGACCGAGTTCCTGGTGGACAAGCTGAAGGACTTCAAGACCAATGATGAGTTCTTCCTGTCCATGAAGCGGAAGTAAACGTTGGGCAACGGCGGATGCGGCCTGCCGTGGCAGGCGTAGGGCGGATCGGTCCGACGCATCGGAGGCCAACGGCCGCATCCGCCGTAACCACACCACGACGCGCATCCGCCGTTACCAAAACGCCCCTAACATAATCTCCCTCGACGCCCCTCGCCTATGAAATACCGCGACCTCCGAGACTTCATCCACCTGCTCGAACAACGCGGCGAACTCAAACGCATCACCGCCGAAGTCGATCCCTACCTGGAAATCACGGAAATCTGCGACCGCACCCTGCGTGCCGGTGGCCCCGCCCTGCTGTTTGAAAACCCCAAGGGCTACGATATTCCGTTGCTGGGCAACCTGTTCGGCACTCCTGAGCGGGTGGCGCTGGGCATGGGTGAAGAATCCGTGGAAGCCCTGCAGGAAGTGGGCAAGCTGCTCGCCTTTCTGAAAGAGCCCGAGCCCCCCAAAGGCTTCAAAGACGCCTGGGAGAAACTGCCGATTTTCAAACAGGTCCTCAACATGGGCCCGAAGGTCGTGCGCAAGGCGCCCTGTCAGGAAGTGGTACTGGAAGGCGACGCGGTGGATCTGGACAGGCTCCCCGTTCAGACCTGCTGGCCGGGCGATGCCGGCCCGCTGGTCACCTGGCCGCTGGTGATTACCCGGGGCCCGGAAAAAGAGCGACAGAACCTGGGCATCTACCGGATGCAGAAGATCGGCAAGAACCGGTTGATCATGCGCTGGCTCGCCCACCGCGGCGGCGCTCTGGATTTTCGGGACTGGCAGAAAGCCCACCCGGGTGAGCCCTTCCCGGTCTCCATCGCGCTGGGCGCGGACCCGGCCACCATTCTTGGCGCGGTCACACCAGTACCAGACACTTTGTCCGAGTACGGGTTCGCCGGATTGTTGCGGGGCGACAAAACCGAAGTGGTGAAAAGCCAGACCAACGACCTTCAGGTGCCCGCCTCCGCCGAATTCATTCTGGAAGGCTATCTCGCCCCGGACGATATGGCCGATGAGGGGCCGTTTGGGGATCATACCGGTTACTACAACGAGGTGGATCGGTTCCCGGTCTTTACCGTGGAGCGCATCACCCACCGCAAAGATCCGATTTATCACAGTACCTACACCGGCCGCCCGCCGGATGAACCGGCCATTCTCGGCGTGGCACTGAACGAGGTGTTCGTGCCGATTCTGCGCAAGCAGTTCCCGGAAATTGTGGACTTCTATCTGCCGCCAGAGGGTTGCTCCTACCGCATGGCGGTGGTGACCATGAAGAAACAGTACCCCGGTCACGCCAAGCGGGTGATGATGGGCGTCTGGTCGTTCCTGCGTCAGTTCATGTACACCAAGTTTGTGATTGTGGTGGATGATGATGTCAATGCGCGGGACTGGAAGGATGTCATCTGGGCAATCACCACCCGCATGGACCCGAGCCGGGATACCGTGCTGGTGGATAACACCCCCATTGATTACCTGGACTTCGCCTCGCCGGTGTCCGGATTGGGTTCGAAGATGGGGCTGGATGCCACCAACAAGTGGCCCGGTGAAACTGATCGCGAATGGGGCAGTCCTATTGTGCAGGACCCCGAGGTCAAGCAGCGCGTGAATGCGTTGTGGGATACGTTGGGGATAGATTCGTAGTTGGGACGGCAACGGCGGATGCGCTTCGCTTATCCGCCCTACGCGAACTGCCGTGCTAATCCGACCTACGGGTCACTTGCTTCCAATCACCGGCGGACGCTATGCGATTACTGTTTGTTATTTTAACGTTTTTGATGTCTCTCGCCACCCACGCAGAGAACCCGACCTACCCCCTCAATTACCACGTCACCCTGAACCCCGAACACGACCGCGCCGAGGTGGTGATTGAAAGCGACCACCGGGGCCTGCTGAAATTACTGGATTTTGATCTCAGCTCCGGCCGCTATTCCAATCTGGAAGCCAACGGCGAGCTGAAAATCGAAGACGATCGCGCACTCTGGACGCCGCCCAAGCGCAACGCCCGTTTAACCCTGCACGTAGAAGTGTCCCACGAGCGCGACCCGGGCGAGTACGACTCTCTGATGACCGAGAACTGGGCCATCTTTCGGGGCGACGACATCATTCCGGCGGCCCGCGTGCGGACAGCAGGTAAGGTTTACGCCGAGGCCTGGCTGGAATTTTCGTTACCGAAGCATTGGACCAGCGTCACCACCGGCTGGGATAAAGAGGGGGCACGCCGGTTTCGGATCGACAACCCCGAGCGGCGCTTCGACCGGCCCACTGGCTGGATGATTGCCGGACAACTGGGCACCCGCCGGGAGAAGCTGGGTGAGACCGAGTTGGTGGTCAGTGCGCCAAAGGGCAGCAGCCTGCGGCGGATGGATGTGGTGACCCTGATCACCAACGTCTGGCCCGAGGTCGAACAGGCATTTCAAACCGCGCCCCCCAAATTCGCGGTCATCGGCCACGGCGACCCCATGTGGCGCGGCGCCCTATCTGGCCCCAATGCCCTGTTTCTCCACGGCGACCGGCCCATGGTCAGCGAAAACGGAACCAGCACGGTCATTCACGAGCTGATCCATGTGGTCACCCGGATAGACAGCCGTGATAGAAGCGATTGGTTGGTCGAGGGGCTGGCGGAATTTTATGCGGTGGAACTGCTGTATCGGGCCGGGTCGCTGACCGAAGCCCGACGCACGCGAATTATGGAAGGTTTGGCCGACTGGGGTAGCGAAGTGAAAACCCTGCGTAAGAAACGTTCGGCCGGCGCCACCAGCGCCCGGGCGGTGGTGCTGCTCGATGAGCTGGACCGGGAAATTCAGAGTGTGACAGACGGCGAGCGCAACCTGGATGATGTCACGCGGGTGTTGATAGAGAAGCGCACGGTGACCA
This sequence comes from Marinimicrobium sp., assembly GCF_002695945.1. NCBI lineage: Bacteria > Pseudomonadati > Pseudomonadota > Gammaproteobacteria > Cellvibrionales > Cellvibrionaceae > Marinimicrobium > Marinimicrobium sp. The sequence goes on from NZ_NZQP01000022.1 coordinate 54,617, forward strand.
CCGGGATGTTTTTGGAGGTGGTGAACGAGGTGATGGGTAAACCCTCAAAGGTGCTGGATACGCCGCTGCTTCGGCAGGCGGAATAGTTGGGTTACGGCGGATGCGGGCTTTGCCCTCCGAGACGTCGGACCGATCCGCCCCACGCGTGCCTGCGGAGGTTATTGTGACGGTGGGTTACGGCGGATGCGCCTTCGGCTTATCCGCCCTACGCATACCACGGCAGCTCGCGTAGGGCGGATAAGCCGAAGGCGCATCCGCCGTAACCACGCCCAGCCACATCCGCCATAACCCAAACCTTCCAATACTCATCAACCCAAGGCACAATAGCGTCACACTAACTATAACCCAACACCCGGAGATCCACGGCAATGCTCAAGAAGTATCTGTTTACCGCCGCCTGCGTACTCGGTCTGCTGTTTACCTTTACCAGCGTCCAGGCCCAGTCCATCCCGCAATTCAAAGTCCTGATGTTCACCAAGACCGACGGGTTTCATCACAAATCCGTGAATGAAGGCGTGGCCGCCATTCGCAAAATGGCCGAAAAGCACGAGTTCGCCGTTGACTGGCACGAAGATGCCAAGCTGATCAACGACGAGAACCTGGAACAATACGACGTCGTCCTGTTTTTGCTCACCACCGGCAATATCCTGAACGAAGAACAGCAGGGAGCCATGGAGCGCTTCATCCAGTCCGGCAAAGGCTTCGTGGGTATCCACAGCGCCTCGGACACCGAATACGACTGGGACTGGTACACCAAGATGGTGGGCCGCACCTTCCACATTCACCCCCGCAACCAGACCGCTGAACTGGAAGTGCTGGACCGCAAGTTCCCGGGTCTGGAGCGCATGCCCGACAAGTTCTGGTGGACCGATGAGTTCTATGAGTTCGGCACCGAGCGCATTGATACGCTGAACTACATCCTGTCCGTGGATGGCGATAGCTATGATCCCTATGCCAAGTGGGGCGAGAAAGAGAGCCAGGACATGGATTTCCGGCCCATGGCCTGGTACCACGAGTATGACGGCGGCCGCGCCTTCTACACCGCGCTGGGGCATATTCCCGCCACCTATGGAGACCGGTTGTTTCTGGAGCATATCTATGGCGGCCTGATGTGGGCGGCCACGGGTAAAGGTCTCAAGAAGTAGATCTTAGGTACTTCGCCCTCGCCTCGGGGGCGGTTTGTCGGATTACGCGCTGCGCGCTAATCCGACCTACGGGCTAACGGCGGATGCGCCTTCGGCTCCGAGACGTCGGACCGATCCGCCCTACACGAACTGCGGAGGTATGCGTAGGGCGGATAAGGGCGAAGCCCGCATCCGCCGTAACCAGGCCCAAACCTACCACAGCGTAAGGCGGGTCCGCCCGACGTCTCGGAGCCGAAGCCCGCACCCTTCGCCTGCCTATGTGGCTCCGCTGGCGCATTTCACACCATTTTGCCACCCACCGCACAACCTGTCGCACATCCCGGACGTATACTAGCCTTTAAAGACTGATCCACCGGCTGGGTATTCGCTATGTCTGTCATCACCAGAGCCTCTTGGCCATTCGCCCTGACAATGGCACTGGTCGCCTGCAGCGGCAATCCGGGGCCCACGGTTTACGAAGTGCGCGCGGAAAACAATACGGGTGGGCAGATCACGCCCAGCCAGCGCCAGGTGGAGGAGGGCCAGACCACCAGCTTCACCATCACCCCGGAGCCGGGCTATGAGCTGCAGAGCATTACCGGCTGTGGCGGCGAGCGCACCCGGGATATTTTCACCACCGATGCGGTTCAAGGTGACTGTACCGTCAGCGCCCGCTTTGAACTCAGCGATTATCAGATCAGCACCCAGATAAGCGGTTTGGGCACGCTGTCTCCAGAGTCAGCCATGGTCACCATTGAGGATGTCACCGAGTTTGCCGTGCTTCCTGCCGAGGATTACCGGCTGGCCAGCATTTCCGGCTGTGGTGGCAGTCTCGAAGAGGACCAGTATACCGTTGCCAACGTACAGGCTGACTGCACTATCAATGTCCGCTTCGAACCAGACGTGTATACCGTGAGCGGGACCTTAAACGCCACCGCACTGAACCAGTTTGATCAAACGTTAAACGACGCCCAAAAACCACTGCCAGTTCCTGACAATTCAAGCTTCGACACCCCCCAGTTCATCAATAACCGCACCACCCTGGCCGGCTTTGCCACCGCCGAACCGGCTGACATTGATCCGCGCTTCCCAGCGCACTTCGCCGACACCGCCAACCCGGCGGATTACTATCGGGTCAGCCTGCAGGAAGGTCAACTGATCCAATTGCAGGTGGTGGATTACGCCCCGGTGGAGGGTGACGAGCCCCGCTATCAGGGCGATCTGGATCTTTACCTGTTTTCATCCGCCACAGAGGAACTGATCGGCAGTTCTATCGGTACCGGAGAGTTTGAGGAGCTGACCATAGGCGAAACCGGGGATTACCTGATTAAAGTCGCGGCGGCCCAGGGCACCTCCAAGTACATACTGCGCCTGCTCCCCGAGGGCACCGCGCCACAGACCGACCTGAGCCAGACCCAAAGCGGCGACTTTGTGCCGGGACAGATGCTGGTGATACCCGCCGAGACCGGGCAGAAGCGCCTGAACACGGCTAACCGGGTGCGCGTACAACTGGAACACAGCGCGCCGTTTAGCGCACGCGCCGCCTATCGTCCGGGCAGCGCGCTGGCAAGCCTCAGCCTCCGCAACCCCACCGCCTACCAGAAGCTCACCACCCTGCGGTCCATCAAGGCCCGGCGTCTGGATCCGGCCGTCGCCCGGGCGGAACCCAATTACCTGCGCCACGCCCAGCGCGTTCCCAATGACCCGCGCTACAACCTGCAGTGGCATTACGACGCCATCAATCTGCCCCGCGCCTGGGATCTGACCACGGGGACCCCGGTCAGCGGTGATCCACCCATTGTCGCGGTGGTGGATAGCGGCGTGCTGCTCGAACACCCCGATCTGCAGGGGCAATTGCTCGACGGCTATGACTTTATCCGGGACGACGAGGTCGCCAACGACAACCAACCAGGTATTGATCCGGACCCCAACGATCCGGGCGATGGCGATGGCCTGAACCCGGACAGTTGGCACGGCACACACGTGGCCGGTACGGTGGCGGCAGCCAGCGACAACGGCCGGGGCGGTGCCGGGATTGCCTGGGGAGCGCAGATTATGCCCCTTCGCGCTCTGGGGGTTGGCGGAGGCACCAGCTACGACATTTTACAGAGCGTGCTGTATGCCGCCGGGCTGGAAAACGACAGCGGCACCCTGCCCGAACGCCCGGCGGATATCATCAATCTCAGCCTGGGCGGCCCCGGTAACTCCCAGATCGAAGCCGACACCTTCCGGGAGATCAGTGAAACCCTGGGCATAGTGATCGTCGCCTCCTCCGGTAATGAAAACACCTCCGAGCCGCTGTTTCCCGCGAGCTACCCCACGGTCATTTCTGTGGGTGCGACCACCGCCGCTGGGCGGCGTGCGCCCTATTCCAATTTCGGCGCAACGCTCGATCTGGTCGCGCCGGGAGGCTATCTGCAGGAAGACGCCAACGGTGATGCGATTCCCGACGGTATTCTCAGCACCAGTGCAGAGCGAGATGGTACGGGCGCCATTCAGCCCGGTTACAGCCTGTCCTACCAGGGCACCTCCATGGCGGCACCCCATGTGGCCGGGGTCGCGGCCTTGATGAAAGCCGTATACCCCGGGTTGACCGCCTCGGAATTTACTCAACTGCTGGAACAGGGGGAGCTAACCTCGGGGGATGGCACGCGCAGCGATGAGCTGGGCTATGGCCAGATTGACGCTGAGCGCGCTGTGGGCACCGCATTCGGTATCGCTAATGGCGATTTCGAATGGCCCGCGCGGGTGAACGTGCAGCCATCCCGGGTCAACCTGGGTACCACGTCGGAAACGCTGGTCGAATTGATCTCAGAGGGAGAGGGAGAGCCGGGCTCGATCACCGTTGACACCGAGGTACCCTGGCTGGCGGTCGAGCCTTTTGAGGTTGAGCCCAATGGCCTGGGCCGTTACCGGGTCAGCGTCGACCGCGCGTCCCTGGAAGACAGCCCGGGCTTTTATCGGGGTCGGGTGCTGTTCACCGTGGACAGCGACAGCACACTTACGTTGGCAGTCTTCATGGAGGTCGGCACGGTTTCAACCACCGGCCAGCTCACGCGAACCTACGTGTTGCTGATTGATCAGGACGACGCCGAAGGCACGGCCTACCAGGCGGTGGCCCTCCCCACGGACACCACCAACGAAGAAGCCACCTTCGAAATCACCGGAGTACTCCCGGGCCGCTACTCTGTGGTCGCGGGCTCCGATATCGACGCCGACGGCATCATCTGCCAGCTGGGCGAGCAGTGTGGGGCCTACCCCAGCCTGGAGCGTGAACAGATCATTGAGGTGACCGACGCCGACCGCACCGGGCTGGATTTCACCTTGGGTATTCTGGGGGGCCTGCTTGAATCCAGCTCCCAATCTCTGTCGGGCAACCCCGAACCACCCGCAACCCACGTCAGGCAAGTGCCCCCAACCGAGCAGCGCCGACAAAGAAGCTCTCAAGAGTAATCATTTCCGGCCGTTAACCCTAAAGCAGGACGCCCCGCCATCAGGTCCATTAGCCCAAATTCTGGCCTGATACGGGGTTCGCTATGCTCCGAATCAGCGAACCTCAGGATTTTTATCACAATTTTTTCTAGAACATTCCGTGTCTGATCGGAACCACTGTGGCAAAATGTAAGAAAATACGCCACGGAGCACTTTCCGGATCAGCGGGAACAACGCGTCGGCCATTAATAGTAAAAATGAGGGTATCGTGAACAATCTATCGCTGAAATGGAAAATCCTTCTGAGTGTCACCCTGACCTGTATTCTGGCGGTTATCGTGACGACTGTGGTTACCGTCCGAGCCGGGCTTGCCACCACGGAAGAGACGATTATTGAAGACACTCGCACCCTGACCCAGGTCTTGGGCACGTCCAATATCGGTGCCATCAGCTTCGGAGACAGCACCACCGTCAAGGCATCGCTGGAAGCACTCACCGAAAGCGAGCGTATTCTGAACGCCGTGATCTACAGCAATGGCGAGCCGTTCGCCTGGTTTGTGCGCAATGCCGACGGTGACCAGCTACCCAGCGATATTCCCCGCAGCCCACGTCAGGCGGGCATGCTGGAGCTGGATGGCGATATCGTCATGACCGAATCCATCATGGATGGCGACAACCGGATCGGCACTATTGCCGCCCGCGTGGACATGAGCGAGCTGGACAACCTGGTCGGCGAGGCCGTGGGCGATGCCGTCATCCTCATCATTGTGATCAGCATCATTGCCGCGTCGATTGCCTACCTGGTTCAGGCAAGCATCACCAAGCCGGTCAATCAGGTGGTACGGGCGCTGCGTGATATCTCCGAAGGCGAGGGCGACCTGACCCGGCGCCTGCCGGTCAGCGGCAGTGATGAAATTGCCGAGTTGGCCACCTGCTTCAACACCTTTGTGGAGCGTCTGCACAGCATCATCGCCAGTGTGGCCGACACCGCCCAGGAAGTCAGCGAAAACGCCCACATGGTGTCCCAGCTGTCCAACGAAAACGAAAACGCCATCAAGAACCAGCAAGCCGAAATCGAGCAGGTGGTGGTGGCCATCAAGCAGATGGCCAATGTGGTGCAGGACGTAACCGAGAGCGTCAGCGAAACCGCCGAGAAGGCGCACCAGGCCGATCAGTCCGCCGCCAACGGCAAGCAGGTGGTGAATGCCACCACCCGCCAGATCGAGAACCTGGCCTCGGAAATCCGCCGGGCCGCCGAAGTGATCGACCGCCTGAACAAAGAAACCGTCAGCATCGGCTCTGTCCTCGATGTAATCCGCGGAGTGGCCGAACAGACCAACCTGCTGGCTCTGAATGCCGCCATCGAAGCCGCCCGCGCCGGCGAGCAGGGTCGCGGCTTTGCGGTGGTAGCCGATGAAGTGCGCACCCTCGCCTCCCGCACCCAGAGCTCCACCACCGAAATTCAGGAGATGATCGAGCGCCTGCAGGTGGGTGCCAAAGAAGCCGTGGAAATGATGGCCGAGGGTACCAGCCAGGCAGAAGCCTCGGTGGAGAAAGCCGGTGAAGCCACCAACTCTCTGGTGGATATTACCGAGCTGGTCAGCGTGATTCGCGACCGCACCAACCAGGTGGCCGTGGCCTCGGAAGAGCAGAGCTCGGCCACACAGCAGATTGAAGGCAACATCGACAGTATTTCCCAGGTTGCATTGAGCACGGCGGAGAGCTCCAGCCGGATCAATTCCAACACCAGCAGCCTGGCGGAAACCGCGGAAAAACTCACCAGCCTGGTGAACCGCTTCAAGCTGTAGGACAGCGCACCAAAAACCATAAGCCAGAGAGAACAAGCGTCATGAAAAAACAACTACTTCTTTACAGTGTGGTAGCCACCCTCAGTCTGCCTGGCCTGGCTCAGGCATGTAGCGCCCCGGACGCCAAGCCGGCCATTCCGGACCCGATGACGGCAGAGACCGCTCAGATGGTCAAGGCCAACAACGAAGTGAAAGCTTACGTCGCTGCCATGGAAGAGTACCTGGGCTGTGCCCGCATGAGTGGCGGTGAGAAGCGGAAGGAGATTTCAGCGCTGGAGGATTTTGCGGCGGAGTTTAACGAGGCAATCCGGACCTTCAAGTCGCGGAATAGTTGATTTCGGGGTAGCGGCGTAAGGTGGGGACGGCGGATGCTGCCGAGTCGGGTTACGGCGGATGCGCTTCGCTTATCCGCCCTACGCATACCTCCGCAGTTCGCGTAGGGCGGATAAGCGCGAAGCGCGCATCCGCCGTAACCCACCCCATCACATCATCCGATCACCATAATCCGACACCGGCTTCTTCGGCCGCGCATTGTTCAGGCTAGAGGGAATTTCACTGATGTGCCCACCCCGGGCCAGAAAGGCCTCCACCTGGCGAGCCAACTCATCGCGCAGCCGCTGGCGGGCGGCCACACTGAAGTCCTCATGGGCTTCCGATTTAGCGGAATACGACAGCTCAACTTCAGACTCATCCAGCGCCTCATCGTCGGCACTGTCTTCATCCTCGAGCACATCATCCACATCGTTGTCGTTAAGGGGATATTGACTTGCCATAGTGACACCTCCACCACGCCAGTTGCACGTCAACCCAGGCCATAACGACCGTTTTCGAGTGGCCGATTTTGACCCGTTTTCGCGTAATTTATAGCGCAAGAAAACGACGACGTCATGAGTTTTTGGTGGTGTTTTTAGGCTTTTTTTACCTTAGCAGGGAACCGGGGTAAAATTTTGGTTATTACCGGCGGGTGTCCTCAGATCGTTCCGACACATCGACACCGTTGAAACCGGCGTATAGTCCCACAGACCACCCTATGGAGCGCGCCCCTGGCGCACCTTCGACCACTAACGGAAGCAGTTATGAACGTTCGGTTACTGAGTAAACACTTCCCCCAATTGGCTGAGCTGCCCGAAAAAGAGCAGGCGGCGATTCTGCAGCAGGCCCACGAGCGCGCCTATGCGCCCGAGAGAAAACTGACCCACTGGCGGGGCAACATCATCAGCCTGGTGTGGATCTGCGCGGTATCGCTGTTTATCGCGCTGGTGGCGGGACCGGCGCTAGGGCTGGGACGGCCGGTGACCGGGGGGATCATCATGATGGTGGTTCTGCCCATCTTCATGGTGCTGCGCCACCGGCAGTATGTGGCTCAACTGAGGCCCGAAGTGGATGCCATCCTGGCGCGAACCCGGGACTGAGCGGTTCGCTCCCCATAAAACAAAACCGGCGCCCTGAGGCGCCGGTTTTGGGTGGTACTGGAGCAATCGGGATCAGATCGCGTCCGGGCCGGTTTCGCCGGTACGGATACGGATGATTTCCTCCAGCGGCGTGATAAAGATCTTACCGTCGCCGATTTTGCCAGTCTGGGCGGCCTTGGTAATGGCTTCCACCGCCTGTTCGACCAGAGAGTCGTCAACAGCCAGCTCTACCTTTACCTTGGGCAGGAAGTCCACCACATACTCGGCACCCCGATACAGCTCGGTGTGACCTTTCTGGCGGCCAAAACCTTTGACCTCGGTGACCGTCATGCCCTGAACGCCTACTTCGGACAGTGCGGTGCGCACGTCGTCCAATTTGAACGGTTTTACTACAGCAGTGATCAGTTTCATTGTGAGTTCCTTACTTAAACGACTTTAAAGTGACGGTGTTGAAATGCCCTATGCCTCTAAGATACACGTTACAGCGGTTTGGGTCATCTCCCGCCACTCAAAAGCAAGTGGCTTGAACGCCGGAGGTGCAGAGCACCCCCGGCCGGTCTTTACTTGTTGCTGACAAATTCCGGATAGGCTTCCATACCACATTCGGACAGGTCCACACCTTCGTATTCCTCGTCCTCGGAAACCCGCAGGCCAATCACCGCCTTGAGAACACCCCAGACGATCAGGCTGGTCACGAATACCCAGACGAAGATGGTCAGTGCACCGATAATCTGTCCCAGGAAGCTGACGTCGCTGTTGGTGAAAGGTACCGCCAGCAGACCCCACAGGCCGACCACACCGTGTACGGAGATGGCACCGACCGGATCGTCGATCTTCAGCTTGTCCAGGCCCACGATGGAGAAGACCACAATGATACCGCCGATGGCACCGATGATGCTGGCGCCCAGAGCGCTCGGGGTAGAAGGCTCAGCGGTGATCGCTACCAGACCGGCCAGAGCACCGTTCAGCGCCATGGTCAGGTCAGCCTTGCCGAACAGGATGCGGCCCAGGATCAACGCAGCCACCAGACCAGCTGCTGCCGCGGCGTTGGTGTTCAGGAACACCATGGCAACGGAGTTGGCGTTGGCAATATCGCCCAGTTTCAGCACAGAACCACCGTTGAAGCCGAACCAGCCCATCCACAGGATGAACATACCCAGGGTAGCCAGCGGCAGGTTGGCACCGGGAATGGCGCGCACTTCACCGTTGGGGCCGTACTTGCCTTTACGGGCGCCCAGCAGGATTACACCGGCCAGAGCCGCAGCCGCACCGGCCATGTGGACAATACCGGAACCGGCGAAGTCAGAGAAACCCAGGTCGCCCAGGTTATACATGCCAAAGACGTCGGCACCGTTCCAGGTCCAGGAACCTTCCATCGGGTAGATGAAACCGGTCATGACAACGGCGAAAGCCAGGAAGGCCCACAGCTTCATGCGCTCAGCAACTGCACCCGAGACGATGGACATGGCGGTAGCCACGAACACGACCTGGAAGAAGAAGTCAGAAGCGCCGGAATAGATGGAACCACCGGTGAAGTCACCACGTTCGGAGAACTCACCCAGGGTAGAGGCGACATCCACGTTCTGGATACCGGAGAGGAAAATTCCCCCGTCGTACATAATGGCGTAACCACACACCAGATACATGATGCATGAGATGGCGAACAGAGAGACGTTTTTGGTCAGAATCTCTGTGGTGTTTTTAGCACGGACCAGACCCGCCTCCAGCATCGAGAAGCCCGCGGCCATCCACATGACCAGTGCCCCACATACTAGAAAGTAAAACGTGTCGATCGCATACTGCAAATGAAAAATATTTTCTTCCATTGCACTTTCCCCGTCTTTATGGATTGTGAGTTGAAAAAAACAGCTGATATTGCCGGCCTGACCCCGGACAGTGCATAGAGCAGGCCAACAAGATAAAAAACTTATTATTCAAAGACTTAGGGAATAATTACGATTGGGAGTCGCGCGCCAACCAGCCACTTCGCACCAACATGGCGCATGCACCGCCCCGGTGCGCACCAACTTTGCACCAAACTGGAACTGGCACCGCTTTCCGCTTTAGAATGGCACCTGCTGTGCCAGACAGGCACTGTGATATGCTCAAGGAATAAAGAAGGCAGGAATCTGATTCTGATGGAATACGACAACGTTACCTTTATGGCGTACCTGAGCGCTGCCGTCGTCGCCGCGCTGCTGACGTTGACGTACATCTATCAGTTCTTCAAAGAACAGAAGACAGCCATATTCGCCCCCGCGGCGGCAGTACACACCCTGAACCTGCTGGTCATCGTCGCCGGCATCAATCAACCCTGGCCGGCCACCCACTGGACGTTTTTCTTCGAGTGTCTGCACTACAACATCTGGACGCTCTCGGTCTACCTGACCCTGAAAGCCAGCGCCTCTAACAGCGCCCTGCCCCGAAGCCTCAAAATTCTGTTTCTGATCGGCTGGCCGGTGACCCTGTTCGCCCTGATCGCGTCCGTCACCCAGCTGGAAATGATCTTTTCATTGGAGGCATGGCTGACCCTGTCCCTGGCGGTGATCGGGCTGGTGAGTGTCGAGCAGCTATTCCGCTATGCCGCCGGCAATGACCGGCAGATCAAACTGTTGTGCATGAACCTGGCCGCGCTGTTTCTGTACGACATCTATCTGTTCACCCACGCTCTGATTTTCCAGCAGATTGATCCGCTGCTGTGGCAATCCCGGGCCGCCGTTTCCATTGCCACCTGTCTGTTTATGGCCCTCGGCGGCCTGCTGCTGCTCCAGCGCAACGACCGCCCCGCCAACTTTACGCTTTCACGGCCTATCGCCTTCTACACCACCTCCCTGATTGCCGTGGGTGTACTGATCACCATCCTCGCCCTGGGCGGCTACTACGTACGCCTGTATGGCGGCAACTGGGGTACCGTCATCTACAGCCTGGTGTTAATCGGTGCGGTGTTGCTGATCAGCACCATATTCATCTCCACCACCATCCGGTCCCGGTTGTCGGTGTTGATCAACAAACACCTGTTCCGGCACAAATACGATTACCGCAGTGAATGGTTGCGCCTGATCAACTATCTGGCTCAGCCGGCGGAAACCAGCGAAGCCAATGAACGGGCTTTCTTTGCGGTGGCCTCGGTGACCAAAACCCCGGGCGGCGCCATCTGGATTCGCAAGCAGGGCTTTTATGAACCGGTCTACCAAAGTGGCCTGCCCAGCTACATTGACCTTCAGGAAGAGCCGGTGGACAGCCCTTTCTGTCAGACTTTTTTACAATCCGAGTGGGTTTTCTTTCCCGAAAGTGGCGACAACCTTGCCCTGAGTCAATACAACGAATACCTGCCACCCTGGGTGCACAACATTCCCGATCTGTGGCTGCTGTTCCCCTTTATTGTCGGTGACGAACTCATCGGTTTTATGGCCTTGACCAAGCCTGTGGCGGACGCCTCCCTGACCTGGGAAGACCTGGACCTGCTGAAAACCATGGGACGCCAGCTGGCCAGTTACCTCAAACGGCACCAGCAGGCCGAACAGCTCGCCGAGGGACGCCAGTTTGACACCTATAACAAGCTCGTGGCTTTCATCATTCACGACCTGAACAACCTGATTGCCCAGCAGGCACTGGTGGTACGAAACGCGGAAAAACACAAGGACAAACCCGAGTTCATCGACGACGCCATTCATACCATCAGCAACTCCGTCGATCGGATGAACAACCTACTCAAAAAGCTGCGTACCGACGGTAAAGACCTGGTCACCCGCCTGTCGATTAACGACATTGTAAAAAAAGCCGTCGCCGAATGTTGGCGACAAAAACCCATGCTGACGGCTGAAATCAGCGACGATATAAGGTACATTGAGGCGGACGAAGTGCGCTTGGTCATGACCTTTACCCACTTCATCAAAAACGCCCTTGAAGCGACACCGGACGACGGCCGGGTTCACGTCACCCTCCGGTGCGATGATTACGAAGCGGTGATAGCCATTGAGGATACCGGTAGTGGTATGGACTGGGATTTCATTCACAACCGCCTGTTCAAGCCGTTCGAAACCACCAAGTCCGGCAAGGGTATGGGGATTGGCGTCTACCTGTCCCGCGAGTATATTAATGAATTGAGCGGCACACTGAATGTGATCAGCGCCGTCGGCGAGGGAACCACCGTGACTGTCACCTTACCGGTCACGCAAGAGTAAAACGAACATGGCCGGTTCGGTGCCCACCGCCGGGAGCGGCCCCACGGAGTGAACACACCTCCGCAAAAAGGCTAAGGCATTATGAGTAAGAACAACAAGCACACCCTGCTGATTATCGAGGACGACCGAGGTCTTCAGAGCCAGCTGCGTTGGCATTTCGAGGATTACGAAACGGTATTTGCCGAGAACCGGCAGGATGCCATCGCCGCCCTCCGGTTGCACGAGTCACCCGTGGTCATTCAGGACCTCGGCCTGCCTCCCGACCAGGACGGTGTGGACGAAGGCTTCAAGTGCATTCAGGACATTCTGCGCATGTCCCCCACCACCAAGATTATCGTCATGACCGGGAAAACCGATCACGACAACGCCATCCGCGCAGTGGCGATGGGCGCCTACGACTACTACGAAAAGCCGGTGGACCCGCAGACGCTGGACCTGATCGTCCAGCGCGCCTTCAACATCTTTGAGCTGGAAGAGGAAAACCGCCGCCTCGCCCGCCTTCACCAGACCCCACTGGAAGGCCTGGTCACCAATGACCCCCAGATGCTCAAAATCTGCCGCATGCTGGAAAAGGTTTCCCCCACCAACGTCACCTGCACCCTGCTGGGTGAAAGCGGCACCGGCAAGGAAATCATGGCCCGCTCCATTCATCAGCTGAGCCCCCGGCGCAATAATCGCTTTATCGCCATAAACTGCGCCGCCGTGCCGGAAAACCTGATAGAGAGCGAACTGTTCGGCCACGAAAAAGGCGCCTTCACCGGCGCCGGCAAACAGAGCCTGGGCAAAGTGGAAACCGCCCACGAAGGCACGCTGTTTCTGGACGAGATCGGCGACATGCCCCTCAACCTGCAGTCCAAGCTATTACGCTTCCTGCAGGAGCGCGTGATCGAGCGCGTCGGCGGACGCGAAGAAATTCCGGTGGATGTAAGGGTGATTTGCGCGACCAACAAAAACCTGCAGGAAATGGTGAAAGAGGGCACCTTCCGGGAAGACCTCTACTACCGCATCTGCGAAATGACCGTAGAGATTCCCCCGCTCAGAGCCAGACAAGGCGACAAAGTCCTGTTGGCACGCCACTTTATGCTCAAGTTCGCCAAAGAGCACGACCAGAAAATCAAAGGCTTCACCCCTGACGCCATTCAGTCGATTGAGTGTTACGGCTGGCCCGGAAACATCCGGGAAATGGAAAACAAAATCAAGCGCTCCGTGATCATGGCCGACGGCAAACACATCACCCGCGATGACCTGGGCCTGGTGACCGACGGCGAAGATCTTTCACTGAACCTGCGCCAGGTGCGCCAGGAAGCAGAACGCCACGCCATCCTCCGAGCGGTCGCCATGACCGACAACAATATATCGGCGGCGGCCAAGCTGCTCGGCATTACCCGACCGACGTTTTATGACTTGATCAAGAAGCATGACATTCCGTTGGGGAGTCAGGTTACAACATCACCTACAAATTAGCTAGAACTGTCAAATCACTTGAAGCTCAATACAGTGTGACAGTAGCCCGAAAATAGGCTCAACAACTACCATGGAAAAAATAGGCGGCTGCGCACCCCAGCGAAATGATTGCATTGACCTTCTTCGATTTGTCGGACTGACAATGATCGTTCTAGCTCATTGTGGTCCTCCTTGGTACCTCTTTCAAGCGCGAAACTTCGATGTTCCGCTCATGGTCTTAATCTCTGGGATAACGTACGCTGCTTTTCACCGGAGGGAAGCTTATCTCGAATATATCTGGAAGCGAGTGAAACGTCTAATATTCCCTGTTTGGATATTCTTGACTGCTCTGTTCTCAGCATGCGCTCTACTAGACTTCCCTAGACCACTCCCTGACATGGGCACAATAGCGTCCAGCTATTTCCTGATGTCAGGCATAGGTTACGTATGGATCATTAGGGTTTTTATATTGGTTGCGCTAGTCGCCCCGACTATTATTTTTATTAATACAAAAATTAAGTCAAATTTCGCTTACTTGACTTCTTTATTAACGCTATACGTACTATACGAACTAGCTGTATATCTGACAGGGACTACAGGAACCTCTGCTCTAGATTTCTTCAGAAATGAGATTATTTTTTATATGGTTCCTTACGCTGTCATCTTCGCACTTGGCGTACGAATACAAGCATTATCTGTTTTATCGCTCATCAGCATAGCAATACTATTGTTTATTTATTTCTCAATTCATGCAGGATATTTATATATAAACACTGGGGACTTCATACAAACTCAGACGGACAAATACCCCCCAACAGCCTACTACCTTTCATACGCAGTGGGAGTCTCTACCATGCTCTGGCTGCTGGCTCCAATTTTCACATGGATCGCAGATCGCACCAAGATGAAAGAGTTAGTTTCCTTTATTTCTAGAAACAGTATCTGGTTTTACCTGTGGCATATAATCTTCGTGATGACGGTTTCCCTACCTTTCTATTTAAAGTTTCCGTTGGTTTTCGTTTCATCGGGCCTTATTACGTGGGCTCATGTATCGCTCGTAGAAAACCATCTTATTCACCGAATAAAGAATCCGGCTTTGAAGAGAAATGCTCTAAAGGTACTTACAGGGTAAGAAATAAACTTTATGAACCCCCAATCATCGAAAGCGACATCCCATGAAAAAATCAAAAGCCCCCGACTTACAGTCCTGTGCGTTATGGATTCATGACCTGGAAAGGTGTTATTGCAAACATTTTGACAGAAAAACATTTAGATCTCCCGATAATGTAACTATTAACAAATAATGACAGCTATAGAATGCCAATCCCCCTCTTCGGTATTCCGCACTAATGCTTGGGCACAGGCTTGGCTAGACACTTGGGGAAAGTACATAGCGACGGATCTGATTGATCTAGGCGGACGCAATCACGCTTTGGAAATGCTGTATAGGACTAAGCATCATTTCAAAAGAACTATACCCTCAAGGACACTTTGTCTTGTCGGCATCGGATGTGGACCTTTGAGCACCCCTCGATCAGAGTATAATGATGTATCACACCTAGTACAGATAGCGGGCGGTGTTGGCGCTTTAGCAGCCGAGCTTAATAAGCTCTCATGGGACCAACTCTACCTTCCTGACATCGAGAAGCTATCGGATAGTGAGCGGGAAATCGCAACACTTTCCGAGTCTCAGCAATGGGGGAGATATACTTCGAAATCCGAAAACAGCTATTCCATCGATAACTTGGATTTCGAAAAGTACCTGACATATCTAAGCACTAGTACGAGGTTATCATTTTTCAATAGAAGATCAAGACTGCATGAACAAGGGAGAATAGAACGTTTTAGGTATGCACTGAAGGATATCAACACTTTCTTTTCTCTATTGAACCACTTTCATATTCAACGATGGGGTCGTCCGTGCTACTCATACAACTCGATGAAGTTTCTAGAAAATTTTTCAGAACGGCTCGATAGCCAAGGCGGAGAAACGATTTTCGAGGTTATAAACGTCAATGGAGAACCAGTCTCTACATTATTTGACGTCATATGGGACAAGAGGCGCTACAATTTCCAGACTGGCTATGCTCAAGATTACCTCAGAAAAATATCGTTAGGCTCAATCCATCTTGGGTATGCTATTGAAGAATCCCTAAGAGAAAACTTACGCTACGACTTACTCGCTGGTTCCGGGAAAAAAACAGATTATAAGGCCAGCATTAGTACTAATACAACTCCGTTAAATAGCATTATAGCGACCAGAGGGTACTGGAAATTGATTAGAAGCGCACAGGACTACATCAAGTCCTCAAACTCGTTGGCCTTCCTATCAAAAAAGAAAGGTAGAAAAACGTGACCTCAAAATTTAAGCTGATAGCGAGAAGCTCAAGTTTCCGAGTGTTTCAGACAATAGGAACAATCATCATTGGCTTTCTAATGATGCCCTTCCTGATTAGGACTTTGGGCGAGGACTTATATGGGCTGTGGATTGTAATTGGAAGCGTAGTTGGAACGTATTACCTTCTAGACCTGGGATTCTCGCAAGCTGTAACACGATACGTGACCAAATTTATCCATCAAAATAACCCCGACGGCGCGAATCGCATCATCAACACGGCCTTAGTTATATATTCCGCACTCGGTATAGTTGTATTATTTGCTTCCATGGCTGCTGCACGCTACGGCGCCGAATCTCTTATGGATGGCTCGGAGAATCTTTCGTTAGCTCAAACCATACTAATTTTAACAGGCTTAGCATTTGCACTGGAATTCCCTTCAAAGGCGTTCCCAGGCATCGTCAGCGCTTATATGCGATACGATTTTCTAGCTATAGTAAGATTATGCAAGAGCGTGATAGACGCACTACTAATCTTCTTATTTTTGTCGAACGGATATGGCTTAGTCGCCATGGCATTGATAACATTAGCCACAGGACTGGTCAGTACATCAATCTTTATTTGGTTCACGACTAGCCTTTTTAAGGAGATACGATTTAGCAAATCGCTAATTGACATGTCCACATTTAAAGAAGTTTTCAACTTCAGCAAGTGGGTGTTCTTGTTTGATATAAACACCATGATCAAAGGAAAAATGGACATTTGGTTTATCGCTTTTTTTCATTCAAGCACCGCTGTTACAATTTACTATGTTTCCGTCCGACTTACCGAATACGCATTAACTTTTCTTTCTCAAGCCACAGGAATAACTGGTCCTATATTCACTGAGCATTACGCTAAGGATGAAGTAAAACAACTAAGGCGATCCGTTGTCGCGTTCCTGAAAATTGACATTCTTCTTGGTTCTGTTTTTTTGTCAGGTTTCATACTTCTCGGAGAAGACTTTATTCTCCTGTGGATGGGCGAAAGTTTTGACAGTCGACAAGCCTATATTTGTTTAATTATTCTAGCATTAGGTAGATTTACTGTTTACTTCAGTTCTCCTTTACACAGCTTGCTGATGACTATCAATAAACATAACTTAAGCGCTTGGGTTTCCCTGGGAGAAACGGTGCTAAGTTTGATTTTATGCTGGCTTCTAATTCCGAATTACTCCATTGCAGGTGCCGCTATTGCAATATCTTTTCCTTATCTAATTGGTCGAATAATTATCATTCCCCTCCTTACTGCTCGACAAATGGAGCTACCACTTTTACATTTGGCAATCAGAATTTCAATGTTTACCATACTCACACTTTCGCTACTTTGGGTCTCTGAACAATTCTATTTCTCAACCGCCACCCCCTCATTAGCACTGTTGACAATTTTTGCCCCAATAATTGCAGTTATTCAATTAATTGTTGGTGGAACCCTATTTAACAACGAAGAGCTTCAATGGATCCGCCAAACCCTATCAAATAACATACGCTTTTTCAGAAAATCCGGAATCCCTAAAGATGCCTAAAGCTACCGTTATAATACCTGCTTACAATGCCGAAAATTATATAGAAGAAAGTATTAACTCTATTCTCTCACAAAGCTTTCAGGACTTTGAGATAGTTGTAGTGAACGACGGCTCTACAGACAGAACATCCAACGTCGTCAGATCGATAGATGATTCGAGAATACAGCTAATCGAACAATCTAACAGCGGGGGTCCTTCAAAACCCAGAAATGTCGGTATTGCCGCCAGCAATGGCGAGTATATATTTATGTTTGATTCAGATGACTTGATGCACCGAGAGAAAATTGAACTTTCCATATCGGCTCTTAATTCTGTTCCCTCAGGCGACCTGCTGTTTACGAACTTTAGGTCAATTGACGAAAAGGGCGAAGTTCTTAAAGGAAACTTTCTGAAAGATGGCTATGATAGCTTTTGGAGCCTAATTAACAGTCGATCAAATGTTTCTTTGATTGAAAACGCCGAAATTTTCCCTAGCCTTATTAGGGCTAACTTCATTGGAACATCAAGCGTCGTGATTCGTCGGTCTGCACTTGGGCCCGAAGATCGATTTAATGAACGACTTCGAAATTCTGATGACCGACTATTCTGGATTCACTTCGCGCGTCATCATAATTTCATTTTTCTGAACGAAATACTGCATAGCTATAGAATTCAACCAAACAGCATTAGCAACCAAGGTTTTATTAGACGAGCAGACAGCAAGATTGAGGCGTTAAAAATTGTTTCAACCTACTGCAAAGGTATGCCTACACTAAACCGAATAGCAAGGAGACAGATTGGGAGTGATTACGTATCACTTTCATTCGCCTTACGTGAATCGAGAAAAGAATATGCTTCCTTTAAAATGGCATTAAAAGCCATTCCGTATAACCTAGAGTTGAGAACGTTCAAGAATATCCTAAGTTCAATCAGAGCAATTATAAGGCGATTGCTATTCTAATACCCTTTATAGGATTTAGTGAGATAGAGATTATGGCTAATAGTGACTTCTGCTTTTGTACCCTGGCAATAGGACTCGAGTATAGACTTGCGGCGCTTTTCCTTGCAAACGACATAAAAAACAAGGCCCCAAATACTCCCCTCGTTGTTCTTACAGACGACCACACAACATTCTCTGGTTACAGTAATATTTTGGCTATTCCTTTTAAATCAGACTCAATATTCGGATGTTATCACGACAAACGTTATGTGATTGCACAAGCTCTTCTAAGATTTCAATCATGCTGCTACTTAGACGCAGACTGCAGACTATTTCGGGCACCGCCTATTCAGAGCTTAAGCAAAAGTTTCGACACCATTAGAGCATGGAATGTCATTAGTTTTCTCCCTCGTTTTGAAAAAGAGAAGACGTACGAAGAGGAAAGGGGTGTCCAACGTTTCAATAGTTGCGAAAGACGCTTAACACTTCAAGAACAGGTGGCCAAATCGCTTGGAGTAGACTTAGGGAACACACAATTTTTATCTGAGGTTTGTATGTTTTTCACATTTAGCAAGCGAACATCACAATTCCTATATGACTGGGATCGTATCGCCCGCAAACTACAGCTTAAGGGATATGGCTGGGGAGAGGGTGAGACAATTGGTATCTGTGCTGCAAAACATGAATGGAATGTAACAGAGATGAACTGCTCACATTGGCTGTTCAAGGATAATCTAAGCCCCATCGTATCAGAAGAAGCAAGCGACTTTCATGAGGTTCGAAAAATACTATCTAAACTATCCTCCAAACGAGGAAAACTCCACAAGTTGAGCAATAAAATAGTGGGCATACATCGTTTTTTATCAAAAAGGAATCGTTCACTTATATTCAAGATTAAGGAAAGCGCTTGAGGGGCAATGATTAGCCCCAAAAAGTAACTAGTGCTGACATTAGTCCAGAGAATATTTTTTCAGGCTCGAAATACAATTAATTAGCTAGCTTTATTAGATATTATTTGTGAAGACCTACTTTGGATAATTTAATAGCCCATCAAAACTCAATCTTTTAACGGTGCAATAAAATCAAGGAGTTTGATATTACTTATGACACAAAATTTTTCAATATCGAAGCAAGACAGTATTTTTATCGATCGCCTGAGAGGCGCCTCTATCTTACGGGTGGTTCTAGGACATCTAGGACTAGGATGGCTATTTGTACCGTACACTTCGTATATCGGTATCTTTTTGTCCGTTTTATTTTTTTGCTCCGGATATATTTTCTATCATCTCTACTGCAAGGAGCCTAAAACCTCAACCTTTTTGGTTAATCGTAGCTTAAGCGTTCTGATTCCATTTTACGTACTATACTTAGTTTCCGTATTAATAGCAGCTGCATACCATAGTGACCTCCAACATCTTAATTTCAATCACTTAATGAGAGCACTAGTGTTGGCCCCCAGTCACGAAGAGATGCCATTCCCCCTAGGACAGATATGGTACCTACGTGTTCTTTTGTTCTGCACGCTTGTATGCCCAATCATATTCATAGCGTCCCGGGTTTCAACCTACCTCTTATTACTTGGTGTACTTCCTGGTTTGATTCTAAGCTCTGTGCAAACAATTTATCCTATCCATTCGAATTTCTTCTGGCTGGGACACAATATATTTCAAGAAATAGTCTACGGTGCATACTTCTTTCTCGGTGCCTTTATTTCAACAGCTAATTGGCGTCAGAACAAACTACTCATTTTCGCAATAGCTTGTGCCATTGTGTTAGTTGCTATAATCACGTTCCCACTAACAAATCGCAGCTATGTGCTGGGAGATCACGCCTATGCTCCAGACACCTTTTATTTCTTGCTAGGGATTTTCGGGATCCTCGTAGTTCTATCGCTGGCGCCCTTGTTTGAGTGGTTTTACAACAACTTTAAACCTGTCGACCTGCTATTAAAATACTGTGGAAAACACTCGTATGGTATATATTTAAGTCACTCGTTCTTCATTATTTTCACTGAGATCGCGTTCGGCTGGAAGGGAGTATATTCTCAACCCATGCTAGCATTAGCAAAAATACTGTTCGTAGTCTCCGCATCTATGCTGGCTGCTTACCCTTTGACTTTGGCATCTAAAGCTATTCTTGCAAGACTTAAATCTAACTCTAGGGACTCTAAATTTAGGTTGAATAAACATGTATCTAAATAAGATTACAATTGATGCAGGTTTTGTAATAATTACATAAAATTTACAATTGGCGCTATTGATTCGACGATAACATTCACTATCGGTGACAATAAACGACACAACTTTTAAAAAAATTTACAAGAGAGGTGGGCTACTTTATCTATTATTCCGAGATTTCTTTCACAGCTTTAATGTGGATGCCAACGTAGTTGGTATCCACTTGATTCACGAATAATGCTGAAAGGCTTAAATTTTTAGCTTGCTCGTGGTGGCAGAGGTCTAGCAGGAATATCATCCCAAATTTGAATATCGTCAATTTGCCAGCCATTACACACCCCTGCCCCCTCCGCTTCAATTGATTCAGAAGTATTCTTCCAGAACGAATGCCAAAACTGTATGCTATCTAGTGTAAAACCGTCGAAAATTCTGTGCTTACCATCAGCTTCAAATCTATCCGATTGCATCAATTTATCGTCAATCCACCACATAAGGTACTTGTGGCCCTCTTCATTTTTTCCTATGAAGAAACTTATTTTATGCCACAGCCCGTCAGACCCCCATGACTGATTATTCCGGAGCCAAAGCGATGGCCGACCATACCATTCTTGCCATAAATCATTCCATTTATTGGCCGACAAAGCCCCAACTCCGTCTTTACCTCCATTCATAGTAAAATAGTATGAAGAGGAAGGATCTTCATTCATACGCAAGAAAGCGAATTTTCCGGTAGTTCTTAATGGGTCATCGTTCTCAAAATCTGGCCCCTTCCAAAAACAGGCGTCATGTTTGAACCACCAACTTACGTATATTTTGTCCGTAGTCTCATACCAACCATCCAAGGCTGGAATATCTTTGAAGTTAAGCTTTAGTTGAACAAAGGGCTCGCCTTTCATATTGGTAACAGGATCAATCACTTCAGGATTGAAGTTACCTCTAACACTTTTCTCGCCTTCATGAGGCATATAATCCACTATAGCCTGAGTTAACTCATAACCATGGGTCTCCCACTGAATTTCTGGATTGTCTTCTATCGGAGTTTCGAAACCCTGCCTATACATCAGCTCAGCGCTGTGAGCAACGAATGGCATAAGCAATAGTAATATGAGGGGTGTGCGAGTATTCATATAAAAAATTACCGTTTAGGATTGAACATTTTGATGCGTAGGTCGTCACTCTAACAGCATTAGCTTCAATTCATATATAATCAATAATTACATTAATTCTCAATTTTCTATTTGGCTACTATAGAATCCCTAAAAATGAGGTTTTCCGCGCCACCAGCGCGACTGGTCGACTCGAGGGGCGTGAACTCCGTCTCAATTAAGCGTAAGGCGATTTGCTAAGATTGTGATCAGGTTAACATAAAATTTGTTACTCTAACTTGAGAGCGAAAGTTAAAAGCCCTTTTTACGGAAGAAATATCAACACAATCAATGTATCTGGGTATACGATGTCACAAATAGCCTGCGCTTTTGCCCCAGCCAGAAGGGCTTGTACTCGTTTTTTTAGCATCAGAGCCTAAAATGATTGCATCTGCACTTAATTTACTAAAACACACCCAATTTCCTGTATGGATACTCAGTTTCTATACATTCATTTGGTTTTTGCAGATTGGAAACAGAATTAACATTTTAGGCACTATAAGAATTGAGTTTATCGTAGGTTCGGCGTTAGTGGCATTATCTCTTATAGCTTGGGCAAACCAAAAAAAATGCCAAGATTTTTTCCATCACGGTTTTGTTAGATCTATATACTTTCTTTATATATTTTTCATAGTCTATACCATTTTTTCGTATAATCCCGAGGCCAGTAGCGCTGTATTCGTGGATCGAATACTAAAATTCTCTATGTTCACTCTGTTCATTGGAACATTGGTTAAGAATAAATACGATGTAGCAATTATACTACTAGGCTTTTTTTTAGCTATGGGGAAAATCATTCAAGAGGGCGTCCACGGGATCGTCACAGGCGGAATGATTTGGGAAAACCAGGGTATTCCTCGACTTCACGGCGTTACATTACTATATCGCCATCCAAACAGCCTTTCAGGACTGGCTGTGAGTGCTCTTCCATTCTTCTTATTTTTATATCGCTTTCAAACCAAGGTTCTAAAGTATGTCTTCATTGGATGTATAATAGGCTTACTTGCCATAGTTTTATACACCGGGTCTAGAACTGGTTATGTCGCTACATTAATTTTAGCGACGGCTGTCGTTATGCGCTTAGGGCTGTTCAAGCTCAAGAATATATTGGCCTTAGCAGTGTTAATCCCTGTTATTTTTATGATAATTCCTCAGGATTATAAAAACCGCTTTAACACGATGTTTCAATCCGAAGAAGAAAGAGGAAGCTCCGTAAATAAAAGAATAGAAATTTTAGAAGACGCTTGGGAGATAGCGAAGAAGTACCCTTTGGGAGTAGGTGTTCAAGCCTTTCCGCATATAAGGGAGATTGAGTTTTCGAGAACTCAAGACACTCACAATTTATACCTAGAAATTCTTACTAATTTAGGACCCTTTGGTCTTCTTGCATTTGTAATATTTATTGCAATGCTATTTAAAACTAATCGCCTCTCAAGAGCTATTCACATCAGGAAGAAAAATCATTTCTTGGCAGAAGTTTGTTATATCGTTAACCTTTACGTGTTGTGTAGACTCGCTCTTGGTATGTTTGGGATGGACCTTTATGAAGTCTATTGGTGGTTCGCTGCTGGCTTTACAATAGCTCTCGCAAAGCTTGCTGTTACAGGCTATACCGAAACGCTACCCAAGGCCTAAAGTAAGAATCGAGTCAATAATTAATACTTAACCGACCACAATTAAAGCGATAACCACTACCTTTTTTAAAGGAGAATTCCCTCCCTACTTGGGAAAATATTTATGCCTTAACTGTCGTATGAACGAATCTTTGTATAGGTTCCACGCTATGCCTCGAAGTTTACCGTGAACTTTTATCAAATCCCACTGTATTGGCAAAATGTATTTATACATAGTTGACTCTATTCGCTCTAAAACCGACATGGACGGAAAGATGTCACGTAACCAGTCATTTACCTCTAAATCTAAAACTAGGTGCAAGCGGTCTGTTTCCCCCTCATTACGCACATAGTGTAATTTACTAAAATTCACATAATACAGACGTCCAGGCAACATTTTTATCTTCTCACCACCGACAAAGAACGTGACCCTATCGTTGGTATGAATAGGAATATGTAGACGAACCCGACCGACTGCAATGTTAGCCGCCTCGTGCCTAATGTCCCGGTGCATATTTATCCCGGCTCCGGGCGACAATTTTAATATCCTGACTCTACCTTGGCGGCATTTAAATGCGTCTAGTATCTCTTCAAAGTACGGAAGTTTTTCGACTATCTTTGTACGCTTCATTTTCGTATAGTCATCAGCGCCCCGCTGAGATTCTTCATCCACGGACTCACCATGCAACGACACTAACAAAATGGCTTTCCATTCACGAGATAGCGTTGGATCGTAATGACCCAGCCATTTCTCATCTTTTAGTAAATCATATTCCCGACGCATTCTTTCGACATCTATATGGAAGGGGAGTCGGTCGGTTAGATCTATCCAAGTCTTCATTGTAAAACCCCGTTGTTATTCCTTTATATTCGATATGTCACCCATCTTGATGTTATCTAAATTTTCTCCTGAATCCAGCGTTATTGCTAAACGATTTCTTCCTAAAAACTACCATGGATAAATCAAAAAGTTACTACAGCCTTTTAATTAACAATAATAAGATCTTCCAGAACTTTGTAGTGCCTATCCATTAATCTCTTATTGCGCTCGTCTCGATACTTTAAGTTCGGCGTAGAAACGATAATGGGCTCACCATACCATGAAATACTCTCATTCTCAGATAACGAATCTCCAATTTTCTTCCACGTATTCTGGGTTCCTGAGGTGGAAAATAGCCGATCTTTAACTGAATAGGTAAGTGGACTTTTAAGTAGTTTTTCCACACACCTCCTCAAGTCCTTTCTGTCAGCAGAAAAGATGCAGCCGATCTCCTCAAGCTGTTTGTTGACCCCTCGATTGTCAGACAAGATCACAACCGGTATATTAGATGCCACAGCCTCGTATATACCTCGATTAGCGCCCTCTCTTTCTGAAAGCATCAACGCCACTCGGGATTGAGAGAGAACTTTGAACACGTACTCATGGGGCACGCCTTCGAATATAGAGACTAAAGAATCAGGATAGTATTTATATTGCTCCTTTCGAATAGATCCTGCTGTTCGCCCCTCCCAGCAGTAACCCACTAACGCTATGCGAAGCCCCTTCCCTAATTTGGCAAGCTCTCTAAACAATATTTTATGATTCTTGAGTTTACGCCAGCTAGCAACCATGCAAACATCGAAATTTTTTGTCTCGGACTCGTAGTGATTTCTTAGCATTTCCAAATCTATCCAATCGCCAGCGCCGGCGCGAATTGGAACAATTCTCGAATCTAGTAGCGTTATTAGGTCAAAATCAATCTTGTCCTGAGCCATTACGTATATATTGCTCTGACCTGAGAGTAAAAGCTCCAGCCCCAAGTCGCTATATCCCCAACTACTAGGCTCAACTACTAAAACATATTCACGATATAGCTCGCTTAAATCGAACAGAGCGGCAAACTCTTCGATAGAGTTGTTGTATTGTAGATACAGCACGCCTTTTACGATAGCACCAGTACCATCAGTCTTCGGCGTACTGAGAATCAAGAGATTTCCTTCTCGGTCGTTGTCATCTTCGTTTAAATAGCGAATTCGAACGGCATTTTCAATTCCAAATTTTCTGTACATTTGCCTTATCTTACGCGCCCTGTTTGTTCTCAGAAAGGAATCAAGAATAGGGTTAGATATATCATCACGAGATACTTCCAGAAACCTTGTTCTAACATCGACTAGGAATCTATAAAGAAGGGGCAATGAACCGTTTAAGATAGCACTCTCGTAAAGCTTCTCAAACTTTCCAAGTGATCGACAAAAAGAGTAAGTCCGTCCGATTTTATAACTTACATATGCGTTGGCTAGCAAACATAAACCAATGATAAATCGAAAAACTGGATTTTTCGACAATGCGAGCTTTATGAAATATTTACTATCGCTATTCATTTGATTAAAATCGTTTTAGTAATGCACGGGCAACTCTTTTGTGAGTTGCCAGCCGGAAAGGCGACCAAGCAATAGACTTTGCGATAAGCACGAAAAGCTTCAACGGGTAGCCCTCATAAAGTGAAACATGATATGCATAATTTGCGTATATATCAGATGTAGCTCCGACATATATATTTTTGGGAGCATAACCTGGATGATTTTGCCGGAATTCTTTCAGTATCTCGAGCGCACCTAAATACCTCCCGTCATAGTTCCTCGACATCTGGCCTTGCCACTGTCGGTAATAGTATAATTTCTCTGGAACACCTGATATCTTCCATCTAGTCGAAATTCTTAGCCACAGATCCCAATCAATCCCCATTCTATATCTCTCGTTGAATCCACCTATCTCGCTCAGGCAAGAGCTTCTAACCAAAACTGTGCCGAATGGAATAAAATTACTATAAAGTAATTTCTCTAGCAGATTACCTTCATAAATAGGTACTTCTTCGCTAGAGGCTACCGAACTGCCTTTTTCATCAATTAGAAATGTATCAGAATAGACTACTGCTAGTGACTCATCCGATTTAATTTTCGACAGCTGCTTTTCAAGTTTCTCTTCATGCCAAAGATCGTCCGCGTCGCAGAAACCTATATAAGCTCCCTGCGCTTCTTCTATCCCACGGTTCTTGGCTATTGTTTGCCCTGCATTGTTCTGAGTAATTAGTCTAACTCTACTATCGACTAAGTACTTTTCAATCTTTTCTGCAGTTCTGTCGGTTGATCCATCATTAACAACTATCAGTTCCAAATCGGCGTAAGACTGCTTCAGTACGCTCCCTATCGCCGCACCGACATAATCTTCGGCGTTATAAGCAGCCATAACCACGCTAACCAAATTTTGATTCGCTTTATCTGTCATGATTTTCAACTCGAAATGTATCGTTAACTACTGAACACTTATTCTCTATCACTAAACGTTAAGCTCGATTTTTAATTCACGGACTAAATTACATGTGCTTTCCTGCCGTTGCTTTTTTAACTGCGCAACACCTTCAGCGAGCTGATCCAGGTCCGAGATAGCGTGCAGCACCGATCGACGAACAGATACTGAGTCATTTTCAGTATATATCGCACCTTGGTTGAAGACCTCTCGGTTTATTTTAGTATCCGAAATTACCATGGGCTTTTCAGCGGAAACCGCTTCATAGGCACCACAGACCAAGCAGTTATCTCTGGTAGTTAGATCAACAACGAGGTCCACAGAATTCAAGTATGAATCATATGTTTCCCTGTCTACAAACCCCAAAAGAACGACGTTATTGGGAATCTTTTTCACCTCATCTTCTTTGATGGCTTTTCTATAGTTTCCCGTAATATAAATCGTTGCATCCAAACCTTCGGCGGCTTCCATAACTTCTCGGTAGGGCTCATCTAAGGCCCACGTACAAATGAATAGAAGAGAAGGACTTTCAATATTCAAGATTTCGCCCTTACTTTCAATATTGGGCAATGGATCAGGCATAACAAACGCTTTTCCGCCCTTGTCATGAACCTCAGATGCCAATGCAGCATTGGTAACAATCGTCAGGTCGGCGGAGCCAGCGATCCAATCGGCAACTAGGTTTAGCGCGCGCGAACGCCTCTCCAGCGGGTGCAAACCTGAATTATGACAATCGACAACCGCCTTGAACCCGAAAAAGGGCCTAACCAAGATAGCTATAAACGATAGAACGATAGAAGGATTCTGCACGAAAAGTACTTCAGGCTTATTCTCGCGTAACGCTCCCAGAGTTCGGAGTGAAAGCTCTACATATCGGAACATTCGAGTTCTCTCAGAAATAAATTCATACAGCGGAACGCCTAGCTCTTGGGCCATGCTTTGATTCCTTATCTGTTTTTCCCAAGTAATCCATATAGCTCTAGCTTCTATTCTCAAAATTTATCATCGCTCCTTTGTATAGCTCGTCATATCTCTTCGCCATTACGCGCGAAGTATACTGTTTGAGAAACTCGCTGCGATATAAGCGCATTTGTTCAGCGTGTACATCGACGCTCGCAGACCAAACTTTGCAGATAGAGCCTGAAAGGCTTTGCTTATCTAAGGCACACAGCCCCCCTATTTGATCTACAGATCCTAGCAGAGCCCTATTCCCAGGGATATCGGTTGCGACTATTAGCTTTCTCGAGCGCATCGCCTCCAACAAACTGATAGGCATACCTTCGGTTGTCGAACAGTTAACATAAACATCAATACGCTCCAAAAACCCTAGGACATCGCTGGTGTACGGAAGAATGCGGACGCAGGAACTCAACCCTAACTTTTTAATGAGCACATTTAGTTCACTACGCTGTGGCCCTTCACCATGAATCACTAACTTTGCCTTGGGGAACCTCTTGAGTACATCTGGCATTGCACGAAGTAGCAGCGAAAAATTCTTCTCTTTGGAGAGCCGACCAAGCGCACCAATTGTCAGGGTATCGTTTCCTGCATTTTGGCTTAGAGGCTCATTGGGTACACTTTCTTCCAAATTGATATCTTCAATTCCGTTAGGAACCACATGGACGTTGTGTCTGTTTCCGATAATTCTGATCGTGGCTGTCATAGCTTCACTAACCAAAGCTACCGCATCAATTCTTGCTAGCATCAGTTTGTCCACGAACTGATACAACGTCATTTTGCTTATCAAAGGATGTTTCGTATAACCGTGTAACGTAGAAATCAATGCGAAATTTCGACATCGCTTCGGCAACGCACCTAGAAGAATATTTCCTTTATACCCATGAGAATGCACCACATCGCACCCAAGGTTATTGAGAAATCCTAACATTTCCTTTACGTTTGTAGGTGTGGGAATTGCTGACATTCTCCATCGCTTTACGTCTACATCCGCCAAATGTAGAGCGTGCTCAATCTTCTTTTCCACCTCGCCAATAGTACCGATACTGAACACAAGCACTGAATGACCTAAAACGATCTGTTCTTTTGTCAGCTGTGTCAGCATAGACTCCGCGCCATAGAATCCGCCGCTATCGATGACATGAACGATTCTCAACGATTCATCTCCTTTGGCATGTCCACTCTGCTAATGCCATTGATCATTCGCTGGAAGAGATTAAAACTAGTTGGAGCCGGGTATCTACCCAGCGTCATGAGTCTATCGGAGTTAACACCACATGGATAAGCCATGAGGCCGTACTGATAACCTAGGATTTTTGCGCTTTCAATTACTTGCTCACTAATATCTTGTGGAGCACCATTTGGGTAACAGATGCCCTCCGGAAAAAAACCTAACTCTTTCTCAATTTTCTTGCCAGATCCATAAAGCTCTTTTTCGAGATCGGCTTTGCTCAGAGCGCTAAGTATAGGGTGAGTTATACTATGACTTCCCACGTCCAGCCCCTCGGCTACCATTTCTCTTATTTGAGACCAACTGCACCCAAAGTAGGGTTCGACCGGATAGTCAGGTAGTGGGACATTAAGCTTTTCAGACAGCTTCTCAAGAAATCGTTGCCGCTGTTCTACTCCTAACGAAAGCGCGTAGTCAGCCAATCGGCTCCAAGCGGAATCCGGGAATGCTAGTTCTACCTTTTTGTTGGATCCATCATCTATACGGCAATTATCTTCTTTTGTGTTCTCAACCATATACCGCAGCGCGTCAGGCCAGAGCCAGCAGGTTTGATCGATAAAACCTGTAGTTATGTATAGCGTTGCACTTAACTTATAGCGCTTCAACATCGGCCATGCCAGTTTGTAAAAATCCGCATGACCATCATCAAAGGTTATCGCGACTGCATTGTTATGTATCGTACCGGAGCGGAGTTCATCAACCATTTGCTTCATGCTAATAACATCGAAGTTTTTAGCAATATAACCAATTTGCGCCTCAAATAGTTCTTGGTCAATTCCCAACTTGTTATGTCCATCGGATATTCGATGAAACATCAGTATCTTTGGCTTTTTTCTATTAACAAAATGAGCCAAAGATATTAATCCACTGAAATTCATTATTCTATGTATGCAGTCTTTGTAAGACATGGCTTTATTCCAATGCGATAGTCATATACAGGGTCTTAACTCAATCAACTTTACATATTGAAAATCTGTACTTCCCCGAAACTTCCTGAGGTATTGTATCCACATCTTCAATCTTTAGCTTGACCGACCCGTCAAACACTTCCCTGAACTCATTGATCAGTTGTATGTCTGTTTGCTCTGAGAAATCTTTGCCCCTCACTCGCCTAATAATTATTTCATTCAGCTCTTCCTGGAGCAGCTGCATTTGCTCAACACCCGGAACCTTGGTTAAAGTTCTTTCCACTAAGGAGACTCCAGCAACCTGTCCTCCATCGGGCTTCTTCAGAAAGTCGGCGACACGGCCTTCCAGGCGATCCAGAAGCGGCAGAGTTCTTCCGCACTCGCATTGATCGGCGCTCAGTACGCCTACATCTTCGACTCTGTAACGAATTAATGGCATGGCGTAATTGTTCAGGTCGGTTATGACCAACTTTCCGGCCTCCCCTGGCTGCACCGGCTGGTCATTGGCGTCGAGGCATTCGAGTACGATGTGTGGGGAGTTGATATGCATACCCTTGTGCTTTTCACACTCCACAGCGATCAAGCCAACTTCTTCGCATCCGTAACGATTGGTGACCTTGGCCGAGAAAGCTTGTTCTATAACGCCTCTTTCGTGGTCGAGCAACATCATGGAGGTGGCAACCACCCCTTTGGGACGAAGGTCGACAATTTCATTTTCAACCAGAAACTTGGCGAAAATGTAGACTGAGTGGGCATGGCCGAAGATGACTTCGGGCTGAAATGACTTCCACTGCTTGACAAAAGCTCCCATGGACTGAGGATTGAGGTCCATCGTATCCAGGTAGATGGTTCGCTCCAGTAAATAAGAGCGTAGCTTTTGCTTCAATGTTTTAGCCACCGGTGGGTTCCCCCAGACGGCGGCTACCCGAGTGCCCGGCTCCCAACCGGCCAAGTTGTCTGCATACATCTGTGCGGCGTTACGCCATTGTTGACAGCGTTCATCAAAATACAGATTCAAAGAGACACCGGTCGATCCGCCTGTCTTCGCTCGGTTAAGTGTTTTGACATCGTATTCTTCGCTAATAAAGCGGTCGGTGTTGTTGCGAATGTCTGCCTTGGTGGTAATTGGTAGATGCCGTAGCTCGTTCGGCTCGACATTCTCTGTCAGATCTATTTTTGACTGTTCGATAAGGGGCCGATACCAGGGACTGGTCTTGTGAGCGTGACGCAGTAGCGCCGTGAGCCTGTCCGACTGAAGTTGCTTGAGCTTTTCTCCGGTGAGGTACTGGGCTTCTTTCAGACTGTTTAGCTCTTTCAAACGGCGCCCGCCCTCTTTGGTTTCCCAAAGACGGTAAGCTAAGCTACCTATGGCCTTATCCAGCGATTGCATTAGCGCTATCCTTTTTCTCGGGCTTATTAGAAGAGTAGAAAGCCTCGTGATGGCGGACCATGGCAGTAATCGAGAACTCATCGGTCATCTTACGCATCCCGGCCTCTCCCATTGCCCTCTGAAGTTTTTTGTCTGAGGCTAGATGACTGATTGCTGCCACAATTTCATCTACTTGACCTTTCTCTACCAGTGCTCCGGTTACTCCACCCTCGACCAGCTCTGGGTTTCCCCCCACGTTGGTCGCCACCACGGGGAGACCAACCTGCATATACTCCATAAGGGTGTTCGAAAGGCCTTCAGATTCTGATACCAGCAGCCCAATATCAGCTTGTTTTAATAATCGGCGTGGCTCTTGCACCTGCCCCAGCCAATGTATAGTGGACTCCAGCTCTGTCTCGGCAATGTAGGCTTTGATCTCTTCCACGTATTGCTTATCCTGGGCCTTGCCCACAAGGGCCAACTCTACACTGTGCCCCTTTTCCAGCAAACGTCTGACGGCTTTTACGGCGTCCAAGTTGCGCTTTACGGGCTTGATATTTGCAACCAATATCAGTTTGATTGAGTCAGTTGACTGGTAAATGGCCTCTCCCGTGCCTTCGACTTCAACGTCAAAAGGTTCAATGCCATTATAGGCGACAAAGCTCGCTTTAGTACTGAGGTGCTCTTTCTCTCTTACGAGCTCCGCGACTGCCTTAGAGTTGGATATCACGCCATCGGTTCTGTGGCGCAGCAGGCGGTATAACGCTGCCGGCTTGCCTTTATAAATCAAGCCCATATCTCGTCGTGAAGTAAAGACTTTTAATCTGTCGCTTTTAAGATACAAAGGTCCCAGCAAGCAACTGTCCGGAAAGTAGGCATGAACCAGATCTACGGATTCGCTCTTTAGCCTACTTTTTAGCGCAAGTAATTTCTTGGCGGCGGATACACTTACTATACTGCTTACCTCTAAGCACTCCACAGGACAAGGGAAGTCGAAGTTCCCTCTGGTGAACCCAGTATGACGTAGGAGCACGAGCTTCACCTGATGGCCGCTGGCAACCAAGCCCTCAACCAGCTTGTAAATTTGCCGCTCGCTACCGGCGGCGATGCTGTGGAGAGAGTCCACCAGAAAAACGATTTTCACTCAGGGTCCTTTCGGTAATTGAGATATTCGACTGACGTAAGGATGTACATGCGTATCACCCACCACGCGGCTTCCACATTACAATTTTCTCGCCTTTGACAAACTTGAAAAATGCCATCATGGAAGCTAGATTAATCAGGCTGAAGTAATGCACCAAACCCAGCAAACGGCTATCCGTTTTTCCGTCAGCCTGTGCATAGCCGGCGGCCACGTAAAAGACCAACTGACCCAAAGCTGCCAAAGCGAAGAACCAATGATAGTCGGCAAGCACCAGACTGGCTAGCAGCGCGCTTACCAGGGGTATGAACGCAAGGTAACGCAACAGCTTATGGGAGATGATTTGTAACGAGAACAGCCCGTAGTTCATAGGGTTGAACAGGTGCTTCATGTCCCACATGGCCCAGTAGGCCCGAAGCGACACCCGGACGCGCATCCGAAACTCTGAACCAGAGTCGGTCAGGGACTCCTCCTGCAGGAGTGCATCTTCACAGTAGACGACGCGCTTACCCTGGCTGACGACCTTCAAGGGTTGGACGAAGTCCGGGAGCTGGTCGGGACTCATTTCCTGGTAGAGTTCTTTACGGATGGCGTCTATGCCGCCATCTACACCTACCACTGAAGAAACCTGGGTTTCCAGTGCCCGAAGGTTGTTTTCATACCGCATGTACGCGCTGCAGCCATCACCAACCAGATTGCCTTCTTCGTTGACGTAAACCATTTTGCCGGTGACGTAGCCCACCTCTGGATCACTGAAGCAATTCACCAGTGCGCTTATGGCATTTTGTTCGTAGTGGCTGTTGGCATCAGAGAAGATAATTATATCCCCTTTAGCCTGAGCTACCGCTTTGTTTAGCCCTGCGGTTTTACCTTGCCGGGGGGTTTGGCGAATCAGGCTGATTCTAGCGTCTTCTTCGGCCAGCCGGGTAACTATCTCGTCGGTGCCATCTTCGGACTCATCCGAGATAACAATGATATCAAGTCTGTCCTCAGGATAGGCCTGCGCCAGTTTATTGCGAATAGTGCTCTCAATAACCTCCGCTTCGTTGAATGCAGGAATTAGCACCGTTACCAGGGGAGCCGGCATCGGCTCATCACCGTACGCCAAGGGCCGCTTGGGTAACAGCCTTAACAAAAGCGGGTAGCCCAGGTAGATGTAGCCTATCAGAATGGCACTGAACCAGAATAAAGCTTGCATCGTTTAATCGCTATCCTTTAATTGCAAGCCTTCAGCGGTCTGCCTTAGCTTGGTTAACGCCGTTGCGCAGTCTGGATCGAGACAGTTGGCTTGTAAAGTTACAATCTGAAAGTGGTTTTGGCCCTGCAGAACGGCGGGAATCTGCCAGAGCTTAGCCTGGGGGATAGACGTAGTAATATAGCCCCCTACGTCAAACCACTGCAATTGGGCGACCTGCCTGCTTCTGGACTTGTGACGCAGTATGCTCAATATCGCTTTTTGGCCAGAAAGTCGCTCCTCCCGTTGCTGCACCTGGATCCAATTGTCACTATCGAATAGCCTGACCATGGGCGGTACCAGCTTTTCAGCGGTACTCTCCCGCTGATACTGGTCGACTTGAATATAGATACCGTCGTCGGCAAGTAGCGCTGTCTCTGACCAACCTCCCGAGGGCACCTGGAGTGGTGCGGGCATGTCTTTCGGCATTTGGATGATGCCCAGGTTTTCCAGGGGCGAACGCCAGGGTTTGGCACCGGGCTCGAGTTGTACGGCCATACTGGCCATCGGCCCCAAAGCAATCGCCACAACGGGCAGCAGGGTTCGAACCCACAACCCTTTTGCGCTGGTAAACTCGCTGATATTTTGTGGCCGTTGACGTTTTACCACCGGCGCAAAATAGATGGCTGGCAGGCATATAACCGCGAACAATACCCAGCCGAAGTATTCATGATCAGCCATCAAAGGACTTTGCATCTCCGTTTCGTATCCGATAACAATCAGGATAAAAATACGGATCCAGTTGGTTACCAACCCGAGAATCGCCGCGACCGCAAGTACTGCAAACAACTGCTTCTCAGAGTATCTGTTCAGATATCCGATCAGGTAGCCCATAGTCAGTGCTATGACAAAATAGCGAACTCCCGAGCAACCGTCGGCTATCAGTATGTGGCCAAAGGGTATAAATATGCTGTTGCCTTTTATGAGAGCGGGCATACCTGCCATGCGTACCATTTCACCCACCACAAAGCTGCTCATGGCCAGTAGTGGTTCATTAAGATAGTCCCAGACTGGTATGGCAAATAGGGGAAACAGCAGCAAAAGCCGGTGGTTGAATACCTGTTTCAGCCCGAACACTGACGCCAACAATAAAACCAGCAAAGGCAGAAGAATCACCTGCTCAAGAATGGTTACGTTGACCGCATGAAACACAAACCAGGCCGCCGACCCTAGCCCCAACCCAATCAGGCTCACCCACCAGGTAGTGTTTCGATTCACCAACGGCGTCCAGGGCAAGCTTTTATAAAGGAGGTAAACAAACAGAATGACTACAGGGATACCGTGGGCCATGCCCTCGTCCCATTTTATCCAGCGGGCATAAAGCCCCTCAAAGGTTGGCCAATAAAAGAAGACCCACAACACAAGCAGGAATAGCGGGAGGTATTGTGAGTAACGCCAGAGACTGGAGGAAATGCTATGCGCTGAGTGCTCTACGTCCATGCGATTTAACCCGGCTGGAAGTTCTCTTGGATGGTACCTGAATGACGCATTTTTGACTAGCGGATGAGGCCTTTCGAAATCGCGTAAACACATAAAAAAGCCGGCCCGAGGGCCGGCTTTTTATCTTTCTTTCCTAGATCCGATTACTTGGCAGCGCGACGACGTGCAGCGCCCAAGCCGATAAGACCCAGACCCATCAACAGAAGGGTACCTGGTTCTGGTAAGGTGCCAACAGTAATGTCATCAATACCCCAACCATCGTTATAGGCACTGTTATCGAACGTTAGCGTTCCACCAACGATCGATTCGCTACTCTTAACGGTTAAATAACCAACTTGACCGTTGGGCTGCTCGTACGGAATGGCGTATGCATCAGAAGAACTACCATTTGCAAAATGCAGCGTCAGCGTAGCGCTCACGTCTGCAGCATCAGCAATAAAAAACCCAAATGCGTCAAACTGCTTGCCCACAACACCACCGGAGTTAAAATCCCAAGTCACTTTCTTGGCATCATTACTGTCGAGCCAGAAGTCACCTTGATAGTTAGACAACTCTTCGCGGCCAGACTCACCGGTTTGCGCGCTTTCAATCTTCAAATTATTGCCGTCGCCCGCGTCCAACCAGTCATAGTTTACATGACCGTTCTCAATCAGAGTAAAAGTACCTACATTGGTGGTAAAGCTGCTGCTAGAGTCAACCCAAGAGCCTTGCTCTTGCTGAGTCTGGCTTCCACCCATGGAGGCAGGACCAGAACCCTGGGTGACCCAACCGTCAAAATTTTCTTGAACGATGGGCCCGCTCAGCTCCGCCAGAAAGTTCGCTTCGGCATTAGGGTCATAGCTCACGCCAATATTGATTGTGGCTGCGCTAGCAGCGCCTGCGGCTGCCAGGACGCTACCGGCCAAAAGAGTTTTCAGAAAAGTTTTCATAGTGTCCATCCTTTGAGGGAACAATAATTCTTAAGTCTTGCGTTTAGGCCACAGTTACTTGTGTTCGCCTTGCCTGTGAGGATGCAAGAGACGGTCCATGAATATTTATTCTATTTATTTCAGATAGTTAGGAAGGTTTAGCTATTGCTTTCGCTGCTCTCTTGTAAGCTTTTCCGACGAGATTTTACGTGCGTTAGCGAACAGAAGTGTACCGAGTTTGGCTGGATTGGGGAGTGAGGCGACGACCGGCGCCGCCTCTGGATGATCAGTTGGCGCTCCGGACCGCGTCCAGATTATTCTGGATATCCGCAACGCCGGGGGCGAGCTCAACTGCGCGCTCCAGTTGGCGCAAGGCGGCGGCGCGATCACCACTCAAATGCAGTATCCAACCATAGGTATCTAGAATGGGGGCAGAGTCGGGCTGCAGCTCAGCCGCTTGCTTTGCCAATGCCAGCGCCCGCTCAACATCCCGGTCTTTTAGCATCCAGGCCAGGTTGTTCAGTGCGATGGCATCGTTGGGGTTGTTTGCCAGGAGGCGCTCATAGGCCGTGATTGCCGCCACTTCGTCTCCTTGGCGCTGATACTCTTCCGCCATAAAGAGAAGCCGCCCACGGCTCTCAGGTGCCGCCCGCTCCCACTGCTGTAAAATTTCGGGTACTGCGTCAGGTGCATGCTCCCGCGCCAGGGAGATCAGGAGGCCCGCCATTTCACTATCAGGCTGCTCGTTCCAGGCTACGCGCAGCTCCCGGAAAGCGGCCTCCGGGCCATTTGTTGCCTGCGTCAGCCGAGCACTCATGACGGCGACCTCCGGATCGCCGGAGTGGCGCTCCTGCAGATCATCCAACAGTACTCTAGCCTGCTGCAACCGGTCCTGGGCCAGGTCCATCCTTACCAGGTCCAGGCTGAGCGTCCGGCTGGTCGGGAAGTCTTCTAGGGCCTGACTCAACAGCTCACGCGCCCTGTCAAACTCACCGACGTCAGCCAGCTCGCGCGCCCGATCACGATAAACCACCGATGTCACTTGGCGGGTGTAATCAGTTTCCTCTCCCTGATAGTTGCTCATCAGTTGGACCGCCTGCTCCAAATCTCCCGCATCGCGGTAGAGCATGGCCCTGAGTGCCGTCACATTGGGTGTGGTGGTCGCATTATCAGCGGCCACTCCCGCAAGCCAGTCATGCGGTGACTGGGACAGGTTACCATTGAGAATGATTTCGACACCCGCCCTCAAGGCTTGCTCGTTCTGAGGCTCAAATCCTACTACACGCTCAACCGACGCCAGCGCTTTGTCCGATTGGCCACTTTCATGGTACATCTGAGCCAGGACGCCATGGCCGCGCACGTAGCCGGTTTCGGCTTTCAGTAAACTTTCCAGCTGCCGAATGGCGCTTTGCTGATTGCCCTCACGGAAGCGGTGTTGCGCTTCATACAGGGTGGTCTCGGGTGCCTTGGGCGCCGCCTCCTTAAGCGTAGCGACCGCTTGGGCCACTTCGTCAAGCTCTCCGCGGGCCAAGAGTTGGTTCATATAGACGTTAGTGACGTTCCACTCCGCCGGCTGATAGTTGAAGGCCGTCCGTAGTTGTGCCATGCCCTGCTCGGCTTCGTCTCGTTGGAAGTGATAGCGCGCCAGCGCCAGACGCAGCCCACCGCGATGTGGATCCTGGGCGAGCGCTTTTTGAATACTGAGGTAGCCTTTCTGCTCCAGATCAGGGTTGTTTAATGCCAACAGCCCGTATAGAGACAGTAAAACCGTATCATCGGGCCGAGCTTGTAGGGAGCGCTGAAGCGTTTGAATAGCCCGCTCCGCGTTTCCGGTCTGCGCCTGAGCCATAACCATGGCGCGAATTACGTCGGTGTTCGCTGTTTCCACATCCACACTGCGGCTGAGCAGGGGTTCCGCCGCGCTGATATCCCCCCGCCTCAGGTTAACCATACCCAGCATCAGAGCCGCTGACTGGCTGTCAGGGTTTTCTTCCAGTAGTTCTTGCAGGATGGATTCAGCACTTTGGTAATCGCCGGCCTCTGCCGCAGCCACGGCTTCCTGTAACCGCTGCTCAGCGGCAACCGATTCGGGAGACTCCTCTGCCAGTACTTTCTGGTAGACCAGAGCTTCCGCCATTCGGCCTCTTGCAATGAGGGTTTCCGCCAGCAGCTGCAGAACCGCCGCGCGGTCGGGCAGCATAATATCCGCATCCGGCATGTTGATCAGGGCCTCTGTCAGGAGTCGCTCGGCACGCTCAAGCTCGTTGGTTTGAAGAGCGACGATCGCGCTCAAGTGCATGATTTCAGGCTCCTCTGGATGCTGCTCGCGTAACCGCTCAAGGATTTGGAGGGCCTCATCGCTTTGCCTTCGAAATATATGGTTTTCTACGAGACGCAGTGCAATTTCAAGATCTCCCGGATGCTCCTCGAACAAGGTTTGGTAGGCCTGCTCACTGACCTCGAGGTTGCCCTGGGTGCGCTGGATATCCGCCCGATAAAGGGCGAGCTCTTTAGACTCTTCTGCAGACCGGGCCGTAAAACCCTCCAGGGTCTCTTTGGCCGAGAGGAATTTCCCCTGTTTTAAATACGCTTCTGCGAGTGGGAGCGCCACTGCTTGAGGATGCTGCTCTACATAATCTTCCAGAAGCGTGGAGGCCCGGCGCGCAGCGCCCAGGGTAATGTAGACTTCTGCCATCGCGATGGGGTAGGCGACCTCTCCCGGAGCGCTATTCATGGCGTTGGTGATTTCGATCATGGCGGCACGATACTGGCCCTGATCACGATAAGCTTCGGCACGGTTAAGGTAGTCCTGAGCTTGTTCTGGACTGCTTTCCCGACCGCAACCAACCAATAGGGAGGAGGCAATGAGAAGTGTCAGGAATATACGGGGGAGCTGAGTCTGCATGGCGGTCCCTTCAGCATGGTGGACTTTATTGGGAGAATCCTACTGAAGTATACGCCGCCGGGGTTGGGGTTGGAACATGACGATTAATTTGACAGGCGCCGGAGGGAGAGAGCTACTCTTCCCTCCGACTTGCATTGAAAT
This sequence comes from Marinimicrobium sp., assembly GCF_002695945.1. Lineage (NCBI taxonomy): Bacteria > Pseudomonadati > Pseudomonadota > Gammaproteobacteria > Cellvibrionales > Cellvibrionaceae > Marinimicrobium > Marinimicrobium sp. Next base: position 93,293 of record NZ_NZQP01000022.1, read on the forward strand.
ATTTCTAGAGCGACTCAGTCAAGCTGGCCACCGGGGATAGGTTCACGAATTCACTGTAGAGCCCGTTATTGTCAAAGGCGGCGATGGAAAACTGATAGCTGCCCTCCAGGTCACTGAACTCGTAGTCTTCTTCCCAGCCGCTTTCGACGACTACTGTCTGGAAGTCTTCCTCACCGAGCCGGCGATAGCGCAGCTCGTAGCCGCCGATGTCGTCTACTTCGAGGTACTCACCGTTTTCGCGGAATTCGGGGCGGTCCCATTCCAGGCGAACCGTGCCACTGACCGCAGATACAGGTTCCTCAATAGAATCTACCGGATCTGAATTGTCCTCTGCCGCTGGCTCCTCGGAGGCATCAACTGGCTCGGCGCTGTCACCGCCCTCTGCGACTGCATCATCGGTGCTGCTGTCGGGGTCAGCCTCAGGTGTTTCACTGGTGGAATCCTGGGGAGCACCGACGTCCTCGTCAGCACTGCTGCTCGCGCTATCCGGGCTTTCTACGCTGTTTTGCCCCGATGGCTTCTCGGTGTAGGGGCTTTTATTGCTCAAGCGTGAGTCGTCGGCCCCTGAACCGGCACCACCGCCACAAGCGCCAAGCACCAGAGTAATGGCCACGAAGCCAGCGACTGAGAGGTGGCGTATGGCTGCCAATGACTTAGCGTTAGCAATCAAACGAGACATAGGTTCGGTTCCCGGCCCCCGGGGCCTGTTAATTCAGTGAGTACCACTCCTTGCAAATGTGCATCCATGGGTTCTTTTTACCACCGGGGATATACGGAATCACTACTAAGAAACTCTTTTTTTATATTATATGCGCTGTAACTCACATTTTGTGACGAATATTTTTACGCCAAGGGGGCATTTCTAGTATTAGAAGTTATATGGGCTTTCCATTGGTTATGAAAAAGCGCCTGAGGGGATTGAAACCGTAGGTTAGAAATAGAGCGTTTACAGGGGGGGGGGCGGAGCAAGGGGAAATTCAGGTAACAGCAGCCTATCGGTCGCGGGCCCTTGGGCCACACGACCTCAGTGTGGATGTTTTTTGATCAAATCGGTCAAAACGTGTAACGCAGGCCCAAACCACCGGTGTTTTCGTCATATTCACGATTACCGTCATCGGATTTGCGTTTGTGGTGGCCCAAGAACAGATTCAGGGCAACGTCATTCGCGAAGTTGTATTCATAGCCAGCACTGACTCTGTCTTCCTGGAAATCGGAACGATCGGTGGCCCCGGCTTCAAATTCCTGATCTCGCCGCTGTAAAGAAAGGTCCATCGAAGAGCGGCTGCTGATCTGGTAGCCAACCGAGAGCCGTAGACCCAGTTCGTCTCGATCCTGAGTGTCATCGCGGAAGTCATCGCTCTGCCAGTAAACCGAGGCGGTGGTCGTACACCGCACACAGAGCCCCTGGTTGGTCCAGCGCAGTTCGGCCCGGGTGCGTTCCAGTTGGTCCAGCTCACCGGCAGAGGAATCGCCTGGAGTGAAGCCTCCCAGCTCCCCCTGGTTGCCGCTGCCGGTGGAGTTATCGGTAATAAACTGGCTGGCATTCAGGATCCAACGGTTGGCACCCTCACCGAACTGCACATCGATCAGGTAGCTGGGGCTGGACAGGGATTCCCCCACCTCTGGGTTACTTTCGTTGTAGCCGACCTGCACCTGATATTGAAGTCGACGTAGAGTCGTCTGATAAGAGAGATTGGCGGCGCGGTATTCGTAATCGGCCTGAGGTGCATCGTCGAAGGCGATTTCCGTGTGCTGAGCCGTTGCCAAGAGCTGGCTGATTTCAGACAATTGGCGCTGCCAGACCAGGCTGCCGCCTAGTCGCTCAGAATTGCGCTCCGGGCGAAACCGGTAGTCGACGTCAGAGAACTGGGCTCGTACCATCAATAGATCCACCCCGGTGGGGCGCCAACGAGCGCTGGGCATGGCGGAAACGATGGTTCTCTCGTCGTTATTGCTCAGCAGATCGATATCATCCGGGGCGTTCAGTACCGTCCGGCGTCGGTGGGAAAGCACCAGATCAAGAGGATCCGTTGGTTGCCCAATGGCCAGTTCGCTGTCGCCCTGGAGCAGGCTCCGATCTTCCTGAGAGCCCTCGCTAAACCGATGCTCGCTAGCGTTGTAACCCGCCTCAAAGGTCACCCAGCGATTGGCGTAACTGCCTCCCAGCCCTAACTCGACGTCGTCCTGGCGTTCGGACAGCTTATCGGTTTCGGATCTATTGGCGTTGTCTGTATACTCACTTCGCAGTCCAATATTTGCTCGCCAATCACCCTCTGCGGCAGCCTGCATTGGCAGAAGCAGGGGCAATGCCAGACATAAAACCGTACAACTGGTCCACAATGCGGTAAGACGTGTTCTGCGGATGTCTCTAAAAGTGCGCATGGTACTGTACTTCCCATAGTTAACCACAGGCGACAACTGGGTAACTGTCTGCTAGTGGTTGAAAATCAATCCTGAAAACTTATCTTTCCCGACCGCATCGATCCCCGAGAGCACATCCGACTGGGTGCATTTCCCGAACGGTACGACCAGCATGGCATGGTCACAATATTGCGAGAGAATGCGCGCTTCGGTGGTGGACTCAACCGAGGGGGCATCCAGCACAATGAACCGGTCCGGGTAGCGGGTTTTGATTTCCGAAATCAACACTTCCATGCGCTTGGAGTTGAAAAACTCCGCCGCCGACTCACTGCCGATACCCGATGGAATGACCCGCAAACGCTCGACCCCTGAGGGGTAAATAATGTGCTTCAGGGGGATGGTGTAGTCGTGCAGATACTGGGTCAGCCCGGCCTCAACCGGCACCACCGTATACTGCTCCGCCGTGGAGTTGTAGGGGTTACAGTCCACATATAACGCGGTTTTGTGGCGATCCAGCGCAAAGGTGGCGGCCAGGTTAAAAGCGACCAGACTGCCCCCGCCCCCTTCCTTCAGCGAGGACACCATGGCCACCACGTTATCGGTTTTGCTTTTCTGCAACAGCCGAATCCGAACCTCACGGAAAGCGTTCAACAGCTCGCGCTGCCGCATACCGGTAAAAATAACTTTCCTCTCGTAGAGCTCATCCTGCGTCCACAACACCGGGGTAGCCATGCTTTTGATCTGCTCACGCTTTCGGTGCTCAGAGACTGCGCTTCGGATTAAGGGGTCTTCATTGCGCTCATCTTTCACTACGTTGAGCCTCTCGATAAATGTTCGAAGATTGACCTCTGGCTTGTTCTTTTCAACCATTTCACCACCTCCGTCAATTTTTGACCTCGTACCAGGTAATTCCCAGTGCGATGTAACAGCCCATGGCGATAATACTGAAGCCGAGGAGTAGCACCATATCCTTGCGCATCAGTCGCTCTGTCAGCGGGGTATGGTAGTGAGGAATAATACCGATTAGGTCGACACCCTCTGGTAGATCGTTTTGTGTCGAGCGTGCAGAGCGATAGTGAGGATCCAGAAACACGTAAATAAACAGTAACCCAAGCGGAGCCAGGAAACCGAGAAACGGCCCGACCAACGCAAAGTGTATATACCGTAAGCCTGAGGGTTCGAGCGGGAAGGTGGCCGGATCCTGAATGCGATAGTTAACCCCCTGCCCTTCAATGTCCAGCGTCATGGAAAGCCTTGCCGACTCTTTTCGCTCCAGCATTTCGTTATACACGTTTCGGGTAACCTCCAGGTCCCGGGTCAGGTCAGATAGTTGCGCCTGATTTTCGGCCACTCGCTCCGCCCGGGCGTACTCTCGATCCAAGATCTGCTCGAGAGACTGCATCCGTCTTTTTTGAGCGGTCAAGTTCACTTCAGCAACGGACAACTGTTTGCGCAGCTCTTCGTAGAGCGGGTTTTCGGTATTTGCATCGCTTCCGTAGGACTCACCGGAGAATTCCAGGCGAGTAATTTCCTCGTCGATATCCTGTATCTGTTGGCGCAGCGTAATGACATCTGGATAACTGTCCTGATAGCTGAGAAGTAGTTGGTCCAATTGCCGACGCATCTCCCGGCGCCGGTCGCGCAGCCGATCAGCTTCGCCCTTGGCAACCTGATACTGATTTTCCTGACTCAACTGCTCTCTGATTGATGCAATTCTTGACTCCGATTCCTGAATTTCCAGATTGAGCGATTCGATATCGTTGCGCAACTGATTGATACGTGCACTGACTTGGGCCTCGGTGCCGTCGGTGTTTTGAGCGCGAAAGTTTTTTAATTTTTCCTCCGCCAACTCCAACTGCCGACGGTAAGATTCTACTTGAGCATCGATAAAGTTGAAGGCGCCCACGCTTTCTTCACGCTTGCGTCGAGCGGTGTCCTGGATAAACACATTGACGACACTGTTCAGTGCACTGAAGGCTTTTTCCGGGTCTTTAGCGCTGTAACTTACCCTGAAATTATTGGCACTCTCTGTTCGGACTGAAAGACCGTTGCGAAGCTCTCGTACAGCAGCCGCTTTGCTTTCATCGGTGGCATTAGAGTCAACAAGGCCGGCCCCCACGGCGGCCCGCTCCATTACCCGCCTTGTGTAAAGAGTTTCCTGTGCCTGCTTGACTCGGTCAATACCCGTGACCGAGGCGCGGCCTTTCAATAACGGCTCAATAATATTGGTTTCATCCGCGTAGAGAACAGCTTCAGTGGTGTAGGTATTCGGCCACAAGTAGCCGACTACCAACGGCAGGAAGCTAACAGCCAGGAAAGTCAAGACCACCCAGACCCTAAAGCGAATAGCTTCAAACTTAAGAGACTTGAGCAGGTCAACTATAAATGTCTTATCCATACAAATCTCTAACCTTAGAACGCCCGCTCAGGTACAGCCACAATGTCTGACGGCTGCAGCGTGTAATTCGTGTCCACTTTGCCCCTTTCTATCAAATCGTTGAGATAAATGGGGTAAACCTTCAACTCACCGTCCACTCGTCGATACAATTTAGCTTTGTTGGGAGAAGCAAATTCATTGGGGCCGCCCGCCATCAACACCAAATCCAAGACCGTCATGCCTTCCCGATACGCCAACGACTGAGGATTTGTAACGGCACCGGTGATACGAACCCGAAGCTGGAAATCGGCACTGGCCGGATTGGTGACAATAACGGTGACCTGGGGGTTTCTGACATAATCGGTCAGTGACTCGGTCAACGCTGAGGCGAGCTCTTCGGTGGTTCTTCCCGCTACCGGGACATCACCGATCAAGGGCATTGAGATACGACCGTCCGGACGAACCGGCACATCGCTCGACAGCTCGGCATTGCGCCATACGTTGATGCGCAGCGAGTCGCCCACCCCGATGCGATACTCGGTCAGTAACGCGTCACTTTGCGGTGGCGGAGTCACTGATTTTGTCGAGCAGGCGCTCAAGAATATCGCGAGTAATGCCCACAACGCCATCCTGAAACTATTGGTTTTCATCACGCTTTGTCTCCTTAAAACTCTGGTTGTCGTCGGGTGCAGCGAGTAGGAAGCCGGAGTGCGACTGCACTCAGTGCACGCCTTTGCCCAACAACACGATTTCGACCGTTTGGATCATGATCAGCATATCCATCAGAAAGCTGTGATTCTTGGTGTAATACAAATCATATTGCAACTTGTTCTTGGCATCTTCTACGGAGGCGCCGTAGGGGTATTTCAACTGCGCCCAGCCCATCAGGCCCGGCTTCACTTTGTGCCGGGTATCGTAAAAGGGAATTTTCTCGGAGAGCTCCTCAACGAACTCGGGCCGCTCTGGTCGGGGCCCCACAAAGCTCATTTCTCCCTTTAGTACATTGTATAACTGGGGAAGTTCATCCAGCCGGGCATTGCGGATAAAGGCCCCTACCCGGGTGACGCGGGCATCGTTCTTCTGGGCCCAGACCGCCTTGCCGCCTTTTTCCGCGTCCTGGCGCATGCTGCGAAACTTGTAAATGCGGAAGGTTTTGCCATTTAGGCCTACCCGCTCCTGAAAGTAAAGCACCGGGCGCCCGCTCTCCAGCATGACCGCCAGGGCCGTCAGCAGCATGAAGGGCCACAGAATCAGGACGAACAGGCCGGCCAACCCGACATCGAACAGTCGCTTGGCAACGGCTCGGCGCTTGGAGTATTTGAAACCGTCGGAAAAGAGCATCCAGCTGGGCCGCAGAATGCTGATGTCAATTTTCCCCAGCTCCCGCTCGCAAAAGCCCAGGCCCTCGCTGGTGGGAACGCCGGCCAGTTTGCAGTCGATCAGCTCATTGAGCGGAAAGACGCCGCCGTCCCGCTGACGCCGCTCATCCGGGGAGACGACAATCTCCGAGATCTGTTGCGCCTTCACAAAACGCACCCAGTCCTGCGGGTAAGGCAGCAACAGGGCCTCATCCACCATGGTCTCTTCATTAGCGCTGGGAACGCAGCCCACCACCTGAACGCCGATAACATCCCGCTCCGGCTCCAGATTTTCCAAAAGCTTCTGGGCACGGGCACCCGCGCCGAAAATCACCACTCGCCGCTTCAGGTTGGCGGTATCGACTAGCTTCAGAAACAGCGCCCTGGCCACCAAAACCAGCGCCGTCGCAAATAGGACGCCCCAGAAGATCAAGCCTCGGGGGATCAAGGCGCCGGCGAAAATGACGTTGAGAACAAAGAGTGCAAGGCTCCCCAGCAGGAAGAAGCTCACCAGGGTACGCAACACCATGCTCGAGTAACCCTCGCGCACCAGGGCGGTATACACCCCCATGGACAGGGTGCAGCAGCTGAGTACAACGGCAAAAAGCACAAGAGGCCACCAATTGTCCGGTGCCCGGGAAAACACTTCGGCGGATTCAGACAGCGACAGATGCCAGCGCTCGGCGCCCCACGCTGCAACAAGCAGCAAGCCCAGCTCAACGATGCCGAGAAACAGGTAGGGCAAATGAATATAGTGCTTATTCAACCGAATGTAAGACAAGACCCGCGTCCTTTTATGGGGTGTGAGTTTCAGCTCTGAAGGCACCGCATTATAGCGGGTTTTCAAGGGGTTTCTCGACCGCTCGCGTCGGCTTTTTGACCTTATAGGTGACAAGATTTCCGACACCACCGGAGGGGGCCTCACTATTTCGCTTTTGCCCCTGTTAATATGGTAGATTATCGCGATAAACGTACGATGAAAATCAGCAGGATCTACCCGTCAGCTCAAGGAAATTGCCCTATGTTCGCCAGTGAACCCACCCTTTGCATAATTGGCCTGGGTTATGTCGGTCTGCCTTTGGCGGCCGAGTTTGGAAAACAGATTCAGACCTGCGGGTTCGACATCAACCCCAAGCGGATTGCCGAGCTTAAAAACGGGCAGGATCACACCCGGGAAGTCAGTCCGGCCGAGCTGCAGGCGTCCGAGCGTTTGAGCTTTACCTCTGATCCAGCCGACATCAAAGGTTGCGATGTGTACATCGTGACCGTCCCCACCCCGATCAACGACAGCAAACAACCCGACCTGACCCCTCTGGAAAAAGCCTCCGAACTGCTTGGGAGGGTGATCGGCAAAAACAGCCTGGTGGTTTTCGAGTCCACCGTTTACCCGGGCTGCACCGAAGAAGTGTGTGTGCCCATCATCGAGCAAGGCTCCGGCCTGACGTTCAACCGGGACTTCTTTGCCGGTTACAGCCCGGAACGAATCAACCCCGGCGATAAAGAGCACCGGGTGCACAACATCGTCAAAGTGACCTCCGGTTCCACGCCGGAGGCAGCGGACTATATCGATACGCTGTACCGGCGCGTAGTGACCGTGGGCACCCACAAAGCCAGTAGCATCAAAGTGGCTGAAGCCGCCAAGGTCATTGAGAACACCCAGCGGGATATCAATATCGCCCTGGTGAACGAGCTCTCCCTGATTTTCAGCCGGCTGGGCATCGACACCCTCGAGGTACTGGAGGCAGCCGGAACCAAATGGAACTTTCTGCCGTTTCGGCCAGGCCTGGTCGGCGGGCACTGTATCAGTGTGGACCCTTACTACCTGACCCACAAGGCGCAGCAGGTCGGGTACAATCCAGAGGTGATTTTGGCCGGGCGGCGCATCAACGATGGGATGGGCCACTTTATCGCCGCCTCGGTGGTCAAGATGATGACCCAGCGGAAGCTGCACCTGGTGGACGCCAACGTGCTGATCATGGGGCTGGCCTTCAAGGAGAACTGCCCGGATCTTCGCAACACCCGGGTGGTGGATATCATTGAAGAGTTCCAGGAATATCACTCCAACGTTGACATTTACGACCCCTGGGCGGATCCCGAGGAGGCGGAGTTGGAATATGGCCTCAAACTGGTTTCCGAGCCCCGTCAGGGGCACTACGACGCCATCGTTTTATGCGTCGGGCACCAGGAGTTCCGCGCTATGGGCCACGACGCCATCCGGAAACTGGGGAAAGCTCAGCATGTGCTTTATGATGTGAAGCATATTCTGCCCAAAGAGCAGGTGGACGGACGCCTGTAGCGCCGGCAAAAACAACGGGATTACGTTATGAAAGTACTGGTTACCGGCACCGCCGGCTTTATTGGCAACCATCTGGCCTTACGGCTGCTGGAGCGCGGCGACGAGGTGATTGGGGTGGATAACCTCAATGACTATTACGATGTGAACATCAAGAAAGCCCGCCTGGCGCGGGTTACCCCCCATAAGGGTTTTACCGATATCCGGGCGGATCTGCAGGACAAGACCGCTATTGATCAGGTGTTCAAGGATCACAAGCCCGACCGGGTGGTCAATCTGGCGGCCCAGGCGGGAGTTCGTTACTCTCTGGAGAACCCCCAAGCCTACATCGACAGTAACATTACCGGGTTCATCAATATCCTGGAGGCCTGTCGCCACTTCGGCACCGAGCACCTGGTGTATGCCTCCAGCAGCTCGGTCTACGGCGCCAATACGGCGATGCCCTTCTCGGTGCACAACAACGTGGACCACCCGGTGAGCCTTTACGCCGCCAGCAAAAAGTCCAACGAGCTGATGGCCCATACCTACAGCCACCTGTTCGGCATTCCCACCACCGGGCTGCGCTTCTTCACCGTGTACGGCCCGTGGGGACGCCCGGATATGGCGCTGTTCATTTTCACCCGCAAGATTCTGGCCGGCGAGCCGATCGACGTGTTCAATTACGGCCACCACCGTCGGGATTTCACCTACATTGACGATATCGTCGAGGGCGTAATCCGCACCCTGGACCATGTGGCGCCAGCCAACCCGGACTGGAGCGGTGATCAGCCGGACCCCGCCACGTCCAAGGCGCCCTACCGCCTGTACAATATCGGCAGTAACAGCCCGGTGGAGCTGCTGCGGTATATTGAGGTGCTGGAGGACTGCCTGGGCAAGAAGGCGGAGAAGAACCTGTTGCCGCTGCAGCTCGGGGATGTGCCGGATACCTACGCCGATGTGGACGCGCTGATTGAGGATGTGGATTACAAGCCCAGCACGCCGGTGGAGGTGGGTATTGAGAATTTTGTTCGCTGGTATCGGGATTATTACCGGGTTTAGTGTTTGGTGACGGCGGATGCGGCCGTTGGCCTTATCCGCCCTACACGACCTATGGAGGTAGGCGTAGGGCGGATAAGCGAAGCGCATCCGCCGTAACCCACGTTTTCCGCTTTGTTGATAAGGTGCTACATGGAACGATCAACCGTCACCCACGCCATGACCGTCGACGTCGAAGACTACTACCAGGTCGCGGCCTTCTTTGATGTGGTCAAACCCGAGGACTGGGAGCACTGGCCGTCGCGGGTTGAAGCCAATACCGATCGGCTCCTCCAGCTGTTCGACGAGGCAGGTATCAAGATCACCTTTTTCATTCTCGGCTGGGTGGCCGAACGGCACCCGGAGCTGGTCAAGCGGATTCACGCCCAGGGCCATGAAATCGCCTCCCACGGCTACAGTCATAGGCTGATTTACACCCAGACTCCCGAACTGTTCCGGGAGGAAACTACCCGCTCCAAGCGTATTCTGGAGGACCTGTCCGGTCAGCCGGTGACCGGCTATCGGGCGGCGAGCTATTCCATCACCCGTCAATCGCTCTGGGCGCTGGATATCCTGGCAGAGCTGGGCTTCACCTGGGATTCCAGTATTTTTCCGACCCGGCATGATAACTACGGTATCCCAGGCAGTCCGGAGGAGCCCTACCGCATTATTACCTCCAGCGGTGCCGAATTGACCGAGTTTCCGCTGACCACCGCCAAAGTGCTGGGTCAGGCGGTACCCGCGGCCGGTGGGGGTTATTTCCGCCAATATCCCTATGCCCTATCCCGCTGGCTGTTCCGCAAGGCCAGCAACGGCGGCCAAAAGCCGCAGATCTTTTACCTCCACCCCTGGGAGATCGACCCGGAGCAACCCCGGATCCCCAACGCCCGCTGGTTCTCGCGGTTTCGTCACTACACCAACCTGCATCGCTGCCTGCCGCGACTGGAGCGGATGCTGACGGACTTTCCGTTCGGGACCATGAGTGAGAGTCTGGGAACGGTGAAGCTGGCCAAGACGCTGGATTTACGGGATCTGGAAGGCGAAAAAGCGCCAACCACGGCCTGATGGATAGACGAACGCCGCCGGCTTATGTAAAATCCGCCCCTCTTCGGGTGTTGGGCCGTGCCGAAAGAGGGCAACGGCGGATGCGCTAGCGCTTATCCGCCCTACGCAGACCACGCCCTAAGCTGAAAGTACGCACCTGTAGCTCAGTTGGATAGAGTAGCGGTTTCCGAAGCCGTTGGTCGCAGGTTCAAATCCTGCCAGGTGCGCCATATTTAAGAGGCCCGAGCTAGCGCTCGGGCTTTTTTTTAGGCACTGGCGGATTGCCGGTCACCGGGCATAACCCGGTGCCGTTCGGCTCGGGCGCAAAGCAGTGCTTTGCAAACGCCCGGCCTCACCCTGCCAGGTGCGCCATATTAGAGAAGCCCGAGCTAGCGCTCGGGCTTTTTTGTTTTGGGGAACGTCATTTACGGCGGATGCGGGCTTCGCCCTTATCCGCCCTACGCAAACCTTGCGAGCCTCCCCGTAGGGCGGATCGGTCCGATGCATCGGAGCGAAGCGCATCCGCCGCATGTAATCCACGAAACCTGCTTCGAGTTCCTAAAGCTTATCGAACGCGTCGGTGAGCAGGCAATCGTAGCGTTTTGCATCGTACTCTTTGAGCCGGGCGATATCCTCGTTGCGGATCAGGCCTTTCGTGGCGGCGTCCTCCAGGCGCTCATCCAGAGTTTCCCCGGTCAGCTCCCCTTTCGCCTGGGCGCGAACAAAGGTGCTCCAGGTGGGCTCCAGTGAGAGCAACATCTGGTAGGTGGTTTCCACCCGGCCAATGGGGTCGTCGGCCTTATCGTTTTCGTACACAAACGGGCGGAAGGCTTTGCGCACCGGGTTGTCTTCCAGGATCAAGCCGCCGAGCGTGCGGATGGCGTTGTCGTCGGGCTTGGTGAGCACCCGGCCGAGGGGGAATACCATCCACTTGAGGGCGCAGGCCATGGTGCGCTTCGGGAAGTTGCGATAGAAATCGTACAGCGCTTCCTGAGCGGTGTAGAGGGCGTGACGCAGTGCGTACTCCGCGTGCGCATCTTCCTCATCAGTGCGGGCATGGGCGGAGTGGAACTTCAGAATGGCACAGGCGATAAACAGCTGGCTGTGCACATCACCCAGTCGGGCAGACAGCAGCTCGCGGCGCTTCAGGTCGCCACCGAGAATGCCCAGAGCCATATCCGAGGTGACCGCGAGGCCGGCACTCAACAGATTGATGCGCTGGTACCAGCGGCGACTGAACTCGTTGGCGTTTTCCGGCACCCCGCTGAATCGGGCGCGGGTAATGCCAAACAGTTTGACCCGCAACAGGTTGCTGAACAGGTGCCCCATGTGCCGGATAAAAAGCTTGTCGAAATCTTTCAGCCCCTGCTCCTGATCCGGAGCCTGAATGGCCTGAAGCTCATCGAACAGGTAAGGGTGACAGCGCATGGCGCCCTGGCCGAAGATCATCAGCGAGCGGGTCAGAATGTTTGCCCCCTCCACGGTGATGGCCACCGGCACACTCTGATAGGGCAACGCCAGGAAGTTGCGCGGGCCGTGCTGGATGGCGCGACCACCCACGACGTCCATGCTGTGATTGACCACCCGGCGCATCATTTCGGTGGCATGGTACTTGGCCATGGCGGTCATCACCGAGGGCGAACCGGTTTCCAGCCCTTTGGTGACCATCTGGCGGAAGGCTTCCATGGTGTAGGCGCAACTGGCAATGTCCGCCGTCGCTTCCTGCACCCCTTCAAACTTGCCCACTTCGGTATTGAACTGGCGACGGATGCGGGCGTAGGCCCCCACCGTGCGATAGAGCATTTCCCCGCTGGCGGTGGCCAGCGCCGGCAGCGAGATGCCGCGCCCGGCACCGAGACACTCAATCAGCATCCGCCAACCCTTGCCGGCCATGGGCGCACCACCAATGATCCAGTCCACGGGAATGAACACGTCCTGACCCTTGATCGGGCCGTTCATAAAGGGCGAGCCGGGATGGTGGCGTTTGCCGATTTCCACACCCGGATGGTTGGCGGGTAACAGGGCACAGGTAATGCCGTAGTCGGATTTGCTGGAGTCACCCAGCAGGCCGTCTGGGTCGTGCAGTTTGAACGCCAGGCCCACCACGGTGGCCACCGGCGCAAGGGTGATCCAGCGCTTGCTGAAAGTCAGCTTGAGACCCAGCACTTCCTGGCCTTCAAACTCGCCTTTGCAGACGATCCCCACATCAGGAATGGAGCCGGCATCGGAGCCCGCTTCCGGCCCGGTCAGGCCAAAGCAGGGGATTTCGGTCCCGTTGGCCAGCCCGGGGAGCCAGCGCTGTTTCTGTTCGTCGGTGCCGTATTTCATCAACAGCTCACCGGGGCCCAGAGAGTTGGGCACCATGGCGGTCACGGCGGTGGTGCCGGAGCGGCTGGCGATCTTGCTCATGATCCGGCTCTGGGCGTAGGGCCCAAAGTCTCTACCACCAAACTCCTTGGGGATGATCAGGCCCAGGAAGCCCTTGTCTTTCAGGAACTGCCAGGCCTCTTCGGGCAGATCCTTCCGATGATGGTGGATGTCGAACTCATCGAGCATGGCGCAGAGCTCTTCCACTTCATTATCGAGGAAGCTTTGCTCTTCCTGGGTCAGTTGGGGCAAACCGATCTGCGCGAATTCGTGCCAGTCGGGCCGGCCGCTGAACAGGTCTTTTTCCCACCAGGTGGTGCCCGCCTCCAGCGCTTCACGCTCGGTGGTGCTCATGCTCGGCATGGCTTTGCCCAGCACCTGGAACACCGGCTTGGACAACACGGGGCGGCGCAGAGCCGGAACGTTGAGAATCAGGAGAACCGCCGCCAGTGGTACCACCAGCCACAGAGACCAGAAGGCCGGAGTCAGATACCCCAACAGATACCAGGTCAGGGCCACCGCAGCGGAGCCCAACGGCAGCGGAATGCGCCGGTAGATGACCACACCGATAACCACCAACAGCACTACAATGGACAGCAAAACCATAACCTTCTCCCTTATTCTCCAACGTCGGGCTCGAACTCCGGCCCACACAGTCCTAACAATAGCGTAATTTGCGATCCCCTTGGGGACAATTTTGTACCTGGCCGGGCGGGCTTACTGGCGGGGGTTCAACCCCGCCGCCAGGGCGCGCCGATAAGCGGCCAGCGCCGGCACCAGCCCCATCACCAGGGCCAGCCCCAGTATGCCCAGCATTAGATACGCGGTCTGTGCGCTCATCGGATTAATCGCGATAAACAAGCCGAACTCACTGGCCAGCCAGGGCTGGGCGATCGCCAATCCCGCCATCAACAACAGGGTTCCAAGCACCAGACTGAGCAGAGTGATCAGAGCAACCTCCAGCTCGATCAGCAGCACCAGCGTCAGGCCGCTGGCACCGACCGTGCGCAGTATCGCCAGCTCCCTTCGTCGCTCCCCCATGGACGCCAGCAGCATGGTCATCATCCCCGCCAGCGTCGCCAGCAACACCAGGAAGCTGATCAGATACAGCAGGTTCTCCGCCACCGCCAGCAGTTGCCAGAGCTCCGTCAGCGCCACGCCGGGGAGGATCGCGGTCATGGGTTCATTCCGGGTGGTGTTCAGTTCCCGCTGAAGGGCGAAGACCATGGGCCGGCTTTTCAGGCCCAGAAGCACCGCATTGATATTGCCCGGCGCCGGCTCAAGCGCCCCACCATGGCCGGCGCTGTGATGCTCATGATCACCGTGGTCGTGGTCGTGGTCGTGGTCGTGGTCGTGGTCGTGGTGATTCTGACCAGAATGACCGTCATCATGCGGCTCTTCATGGCTTTCAGCGCCATGGTCAGCGTGATTATGGTGGGCGTCGTGAACTTCACCCCCATGCAGGCTCTCCATGGCCAACAGCGTCATATGCACCCGCCGATCTGCGGGCGTACCGGTGGGTTCAAGAATGCCCACTACGGTCATGGGATGATCATCGTGGTGGGTGAAGCTCACCCCGGCACTGCCGTGGGCCACCACCAGCGAATCCCCTAGCCAGTAACCCAGCTCGCGGGCGGCCGCGGCGCCCAGGACCACTTGATCATCGCTGTGGGCGGCAAAAGGCCGGCCCTCGGCAAACACCAGAGGCTGGTCCTGGCCATAGCGGTAACGCTCAAAGTAGGACCAGTGAGTCGCAAACACCGGGAAGCCCTGGACCGCGTCGCCCAGAGCGATCGGCACCGCCCAGTCCACCATCGGGTGGTGCGCCAGGCGCTCAAACGCGTCCGGGCTCAAGCTGGTGCCGGGTTGCCCCATTTGAAACACCGAATAGAGCAGCAGGTTGGTCTGGCCTCCTCGTGGCCCCACAATCAGATCGGTACCGGAGAGGGTCTGCCGGAAGCTGTCCTTGGCCTGATGGCGCAAATGATCGATCCCCAGAAGCAGCGCGACACCGATACTCAGGGCCAATAGCGTCAATGCCACGGTGGTACGACGGTTCCAGAGACTGGCGCGGGCAATCTGAGTCAACATCTCAAAGCTCCTCCCCGATGGATACCCGGGACAGCTCGCGCAGATCCTGCTGGTGGTCGAACGCGGTCGCCAGGGAGCGATCGTGGCTGACAAATATCAGGGTGCTGCCGGTGTCGGCCACCTGGCGGAGCATCACCTCCATAAAGGCGTCCCGGTGGTCACTGTCCAGAGCCGAGCTGGGTTCGTCGGCAAGCAGAATCTCCGGACGGGTAATCAGGGCCCGAGCCACCGCCACCCGCTGCTGTTGTCCGACACTCAGGGTGCTGGCCGGCTGTTCCGCGATTTCCGGGGGTAAACCCAGGGCACAAAGCAGTTCCCGGGCGTGATTACGGACGTCCGATGGGGTCGCCGGGGTGCCGTCCTCCGGTGTGCGGCGGGCGAAATGCGCGGCCAGACACACATTGGCCAACACGGTCAGGTAGGGAATCAGGTTAAACTGTTGAAACACCACCCCGATGTGTCGGGCCCGGAACCGGTCCCGCTGGCGACCGCTGAGGGCGGCCATCGACTGCCCGAGCAGGGTTACCTCGCCCCGCTGTGGCAGGACAATGCCCGCCAGCAGGTTGAGCAGGCTGGTTTTTCCCGCGCCCGAGGGACCGTACAGAAACAGGCGCTCACCGGGCGCCAGACTGAAGTCCGGAATATCCAGTACGGGCGTGTTTTGTCCGGGCCAGGCAAATTGCACATCACGCAGGGCGATGGCCGGAGTCATTGGGGTGTTTTTGTGGTCAGTGTCCATAATCCTGAAAGCTGTTGTTGGAGTTGTTAGAAGATGCGTCGTCCCCGGTACCTGAGCGCGGCATTGATATTCGGTGTCCTATGGACTCTCAATTCGTTCGCGGATTCCCCGAAAACCATCGAGTGGACCGACTTGATGCCGGAGGAGGATCTGCGCCTGCTCGAAACCATGCCCACCGTCGATCACGGCGACCTGAGCGATGAGGAGCTGGCGGAAGACCCCGCCAACCAGTCGCTTCGCCCACAGGATCGGGATCTGGCCGGCGAGGTCGAAAATGCCATCGCCCAGGCCATGGGCGACACCGCCAGTGAGGGTGGCCGCACCTGGGAAGACGCTCTGGTGTCCACCAACACCCGCCCGGAATTCGACAACACCGAGATCCGCCTGCCTGGGTTTATCGTGCCGCTGGAGTTCGACGACGAGATGAACATCCGCGAGTTCTTTCTGGTGCCGTATTACGGCGCCTGCATTCATGTGCCGCCCCCACCGCCCAATCAGATCATTTTCGTGAGCTACCCGGAGGGTTTCCAGCTCGATGCACTGTACACGCCTTTTTGGGTGTCCGGGACCCTGAAGCTTGAGCGCACCGAGAATGATATGGCGCTGTCGGTGTATTCGATGGACGCGGCGGAGATTGTGGAGTACACCGAGTAGTTGGTGTGCGCGTTGAGCGTTTGGGTTACGGCGGGTGCGGGCGGCTTGGGTTACGGCGGATGCGGGCTTCGCCCTTATCCGCCCTACGCAACCCATGACAGGTCGCGTAGGGCGCGGTAAGCGAAGCGCACCCGCCGTTGCCCAAGCTTAAGCAGCCACAACCAATTCTAAGAGAATACGCTCAACGTCATCCGCATCNATCGGNTTATCATCAATCAACTCAATGCGGCTGTCCGGGGTTTCGTCCAGTTCGCTGACGCTGACCACGTCGTCCTGACCGTTGAAACTGAATATACCGTCCCCGGTAATCATCACCGCTTTGACCCGCGCAACGCTCAAGCCATTGAGCCAACTGAACAGGCGGTCATAGTCGAATTCCCAGTCCGGGGTGAACACCCAGCCTACGCTGAAGTGCCCTTGGCCCTGATTGACTCGCCGGGCCATGACTTCGCCGTCCGGTAAAAAGGCCAGGGTTTCCACTGGCGCGGTGGGCGCCTTCAGAGGGTTGTTCTGGTGAAGGTGCGGGTGGTGTAACGGCCGCCCCGAACGCGGGCAGTCCAACCAGGCGGGATCAATGGCGCCCTGACCCACCCGCTCGACCAAGGCCTTGGGCGGTGACGCCCCAGCCGCCAGTGCCTCCCATCGCGTCCAATCGGACTGCGCGCACAGATCCTGTTTGTTGGCGATCAGTACATCGGCGATGGCGATCTGATCCTGAAAGTGTTCGTTGTCGGTGTAGCGGCTGTCGGCCAGCTTACGCGGGTCCACCAGCGTCACCGTCGCCCGTACGTCCAGTACCTGCTGGTAAAAGGGGCCGGTCAGTGTCGACATGATCTGCGCCGGATGTCCCAGACCAGTGGGTTCTATCAACAGCCGGTCCGGGCGCTCCCGCCCTAACAGTTGATTGAGCGCCACGGTCATGGGCAGTCCCGCCACGCAGCAGATGCAACCGCCGGGCACNTCCCGCACNCNNGCGCCGCCGTCGCGNAGCAGGGCACCNTCAATNCCNACTTCNCCAAACTCATTGACCANCACCGCCCAGGTTTCCCCGGTCGGTTTGTGGCGCAACAGGTGCTGAATAGCGGTGGTTTTACCCACCCCCAGAAAGCCGGTGATGATATTGGTGGGCACGGCGGTGGTCATGGCGTGATCGCGCTCCTGCTCATTCGTGAAAATGTTACGTTATAACACTTNCTGGCCGGAGCGCAATCGCCGGTTCGGCCGCCGTCAGTGATAGACCACGTCTTCGTAGTCCTGGGCCAGGCGGGCCANCAGGCGGTTCTGGGTCGGCGTCGCCACNCCCTGCGCTTCCATNGCCTCGATCANCANCTCGACGATGGTATTGAANTCGGTNTCGGTGTACTGNTGGCCGGCGTGNACCACCCGCATGGANTCGCCGGTGTAGTCNCAGGGGCCNTCGGNGACGCTGCAGATNTAGGTTTCCANNCCNGTCTTGAAGCGATTGATATCCACGTTGTGAAAACGGTCCACCACCCGCTCNTCGTCGGCGATGCGCACGATCAGGTCNTANACAATGGCATCCACGCCTTCAGCGCCACCGAGGGCCTGGTAGAGNGTNCGGTCNCCGCCGGTTGAGGTGCAGGCGCTNAGGAAAANCACCAGCGCTAATAAAGACANTCGCATCAGAAACTCCCCTGNACGGACAGATACCAGCCNGTCTGGTCGGGAAAGCTGGCCACNTCACCNAGATCGACGTAGGCNCCCACNACCGNGANCTGNTTGTTGGGAAACCAGCCGACAAAGGCGGTCTGCCAGTCGTCTTCNCGGATNAANGANAGGTTGTCGGGCTTTTGCCGNTACTCGGCGCCNANCANCCAATGGCGGTTNANNAANACCCCGGCGGAGGCTTCGGCCAGCCACTCGGCGTCGTTNTTGCGGTCGCCGCCAAAGCCCACCAACCCCAGTTGGTTNGCCTTGCTGTGCCGGGCGGTGGCATTGAGCAGCAGGTTGCGACCGGCCAGNCCGCCGAGCAACAGTTTGGTCGCGCTCAGGTANACATCGGTGCCNGANTCATCNNGGGCNCCNGCNGCNGAGGGNACAAAAAAGTCCNGGTTNTNNTTGTGTTGNACNCCGAGNCTNACNTGGGGCCANNNNGTNTAAATCAGGTCNCCNNNNAGNCGNACNTTGGCNCCNANNACNCGCTGGCGNATNCTNGAGGGCNCNACCCCCANNCGNTCNGACAGNGGCTGGTGGCTCAGNCGNTGCTCGGCNAGNGANANCTCNANCCGNTTNCGCCAGCTCCAGCTCGCCCCNANNACCGANANCGANTANTCGCCGGTNCTGACGTNACTGGCNGTTANNGTNCCGCCCTGCTCTTCCCGNGTGCCNTANCCGGAGAGCACCGCCATGGGTACAATCCCGCCGCCGGCGGCTCCTTCCAGGGTGGTGGCGCCACCGGTGGCCAACAGCTGGCTACGCTGGCTGTCCGCGCCGGCGGTTCCGCACAGGGCGATCAGTAGCAGTACACAGTAGCGAACTCTCACGCGTTGACCTCCAGACGCTCGGCACCGGACAACCAGTCGAGGAAGTCCCGGTGAGGCAGCGGTTTGCTGTAATAAAAACCCTGAACCCGGTCGCAGCCCAAAGCTACCAGTAGCTTCTCGATCGCCTGGTTCTCCACCCCTTCGGCGGTGACGGTCAGGCCCAGGGTGTGACCAAGGTCGATGGTGGAGCGGACAATCAACTGGTCATCCTCACTCTGGTCCAGGTTGAGAATAAAGGATTTGTCGATTTTCAGCTCCGAGACCGGCAGCTTTTTCAACTGCGATAGGGAGGAATAGCCGGTGCCGAAGTCATCAATCGACAGGCTGATGCCCTGGGCCCGCAACCGCTCCAGGTTGTGCAGGCTCTTGTCGGCCTCGCGCATGATGGCACTCTCGGTAATTTCCAGACACAAGCGCTCGGGAGACAATTCGGTCTCGCTCAGCAGGCCGCCGACAATGTCGGGCAGGTCATCATCGAGCAGATCCAGTGCCGAGAGGTTGACCGACAGGTGCGCCGGCACCGACCAGTTGGCGGCCTGGGTGATGGCCCGGCGCAGTACCCAGCGGGTGAGCAGGCCAATCTGTCCGGTGCTTTCGGCCACCGCAACAAACTCCTCCGGGTTGATCATGCCCATCTCCGGGTGCCGCCAACGCACTAGGGCCTCGGCGCCCAGAGTGCCGCTGTCGTCCAGCCAGAGTTTGGGTTGGTAATAGACGTCCAACTGCGAGTCTTCCAACGCCTGGCGGAATTCACCAAACAGCGCCAACCGGCGCAGATGGGATTCGTCCCAGCCCGTTTCATATCGGGTAATGCGCTGTTGTTCCAGGCGGCCCTGATTGAGGGCCAGGTTGGCTCGGCGCAGGAGCGTCTCAGGCTGGTCACCATCGTCCGGATAGAGCACCACCCCGAGGTTGATGTCGACTCCCAGATGCAGGTCGTCCAACTGGATATTGTCGGCAAAGCCTTCCAGCAACGCCTCCGCCCGAGTCTGCACCTCGTCCTCGCCGACCTGCCAGAACATCAGGGCGAATTCATCGCTGCCCAGGCGTGCGACCCGATCGTCCGGGCCGGCCTGATCGAGCAGGCGCCGCCCCACTTCGGCCAATACCCGGTCGCCCATTTCCGGGCTCAGGGCATCGTTCACCCGGGTGAAGTTGTCAATATCCAGCACCATCAGGGTAAAGCGCTGTTCGGACCAGGTGGCTTTTTCTATCGCGGACTCCAGCTCCGGAAACAGCTGACTGCGATTGATCAGGCCGGTGAGCTGATCGTGCCGGGCCTGATACAGAATCTGTTGCTCGCGTTCGGCGATGGCGCTCTGCATCCGGGTGAATCCCTGGGCCAGCTCCCCGAGCTCATCCCGGGAGCGCACCGGCACCGGCGTGTCGTAGTAACCCCCCGCGATACGGCGGGCCACGTTGGCCAGCGCGCTCACCGGCTGGGTGACGCTGCGCGCAAGCAATACCGCCAGCAGCGCGGCAATGATGGAGAAGCCCAGGGCGATCCACAGCAGTTGGCCGTTGAGCCGGGCAAAGGGCGCCATGACCTGTTCCAGTGGTACCTGCAGCACCGCCGCCAAGGGCGTGGGTTGCTCCGCCACTGGCAGCATGAGGGTCATGTGTTGCTCGGTGGCAATGACCGTTTCGGTCGCCGGTGAGCTTTCACTCAACCAGCCCAGCAATGCCTGTCGCTGCGAGCCAGGCAGTGTGCCGCTCAGATAGCGGGCCCCGTCCTCCTCCAGGCTGACAAAGGAGATTTCCAGACCGGTCAGGCGCTTGAGGGTTTCCGTCAGCCGGTTGTCGATTTCAAAGCCCAGGCCCGCCACACCCAGGGGTAAGGGGGCGCGTACATCGGAGATGACAAACTGGTAAGGGCGGCCATCAATCATCAGTGAGCGCTGTTGGGTCCGAGCTTCCTGTACCTGGGTGTACCGCCGCAGATAGCTCCAACTGGCCTCGGATAAAGGCTGGGTGCTGGCCACCAGGTCGCCCTGCTGATCGGCTACCAGAGCGATATCGGCATTGATCCGGGCGGCGTGGTTCTCCAGGGCGGACACCAGGGTGGGGGCATCGGCCACCGCCACTGCCTCCTTGAAGCCGAAGTCGTCGGTGAGCACCTCCGCCGACAGGGACAACTGTTCCGCCCGGGCCTGGATCAACTCGGCGAACACTTCGCCACCACGCTGCAACTCGCGGCGGGCATTGTCGGTCACGGTGTCGCGTACCACCAGTCGGGTGGCGGTATAGGAGGACAGCTCGACCAGTAGGACCAGACCGAGCAGCAGTAACAGGACTTTGGCGAGGTAGCTAGTGCGCATCAGATCAGCCCCTGGCCTTAACGGTCAAACAACCGCTCGAGATCGGTTTGTGGCGCTTGCTGACGGGGGTCGGGTTGTAACCCATCCAGCGCAATCGTCTCGCTCCGGGACGCTCCAGTGATCGTGAGAGTCCTGGTCAACGGCTCGGCAAGGCGCGGGTGTTGAATCTGCACCTCCAGGTCGCCCTCCGGCAGCGCGTCGAAAGTCCATTTCCCATCGGGGCCCGTGACCCCAAACCGATCGCTGTCCACCACATAGATGTAGCCGAGCATGGCGTCGTGAATATTGCAGCCCAGCGCCACCTTGCCCGGCTGATCAAACTGTACCGGCTCAGCGGTGGTGCCGTGGTACAGCCTGAGCTCAAAGCGCTTGGCCGGGGAAAAGGAGTACACATGATGACGAATGTTGTCACTGTTGGGAAAGCGCACCAGGGTACCGGTGCGCACCGCCAGTACCTGGGGGACGAACTGGCGATCACGCTGATCCATGACCGCCTCGGGGGCCGTCTCAGTACTCGAGCGGTCGTCATCGGCGTAGAGGGTGACCACCGCATCCGCCAGTGGCTGTCCCCCGTCATCGGTCACTGTGATGGTGAGCGACGAGGCGATGACGGCCGCCGGTAACCAGGCCACAAGCGCCACCACTACCCGTGCAATTAGGGTCATAACATCCTCATTGGCCAAAAGCCGATAACCAACCGGAAACCGGCTGGCACAGAATCCGTCATTCTAGCCTATCTGACACTGATTGCGACCCGCGGCCTTGGCCGCGTAGAGCGCCTGATCGGCCCGACCGAACACCTGGTCGGCGGTATCGCCCTCCCTGAACTCGGAGATACCCAGGGAGATGGTGATCTGCAAGGGCTCTTTGCGATAGTTGAACGCCGTATCCGCCAGTGCCCCGCGCACATCATCCAACACCTGCAGGGCGTCCTGGGCTCGGGTTTCCGGCATCAGAATCACAAACTCTTCGCCCCCGTAGCGACCAAAGAAGTCCACCTCCCGCAGGCGCCGACGAATGGCTTTGCTGATCACCTTGAGTACCCGATCGCCGGCCTGATGACCGAACTGATCATTGATCCGCTTGAAATGATCGACATCGCAGACCGCCAGGGTCAGCGGGTGACCATAGCGCTCCCAGCGTTTGACCTCGTGAGCCAGACGCTCGTCATAGGCTTCCCGGTTGGGCAGTTGCGTGAGGGGATCGTGCAGCGCTTTGTGTTGATGGCGACGGAGGCTCTCCCGGTTTTCTTCGGCTTCGTGCTCCATCTGCTGGACCCGGGAGGCAAGCTGGGCCAATTGATCGGTGAGCGGCTCCGAGTCGGCTTCGGCTCGCTGGTATTGGTTCAGACTCTCGCGAATTTGCCCCAACTGGGAGGCCACCTGGCCTTTAAGTTCCGCCAGATCACGGGCGGACTCGACACTCCCGGCCAGGGAGTCGCAGCGCTCGGCCATCTGCTCGGACAGGCTGCGCCCCGCCTCGCGCTGGCTGGCCTGGCTATTGGCCGCACCGTTGATCAGGGACGCGATCTCCGCCAACTCCCGGTTGACCGAGTTGAGGTAGCCGGCAAACACCCGGTTGGCCGCCAGCCAGGAGTGCATGATCAGGTCCCGCACTTCCTCAAGAAAGCCCGGCAACTGGTTCAGCGGGATGCCCTGCTTGAGGCGCACCATCATGCCCTCCAGAGTCTCTGGCCCCATATATTCGGTGTTCACGGCATTCATCAGGCCTTCGAGCACCTGATTGATCTCATCGCACAGGGATTCATTCGAGCCCGGTTCCGCCGCCCGCTCACCCCGCAGCCGGCCCAAGAGGCCGGGCTTGGCTTCCCGGGTCAGGGTCAGGGCCTGTTGCTGCAGGTCCGCCAGCTGCTGGAGCAGAGCCGGGAAGAGGGAGAACTTCTGGCTGCGCATGGGCAACCGGTTGAGGTAATGATTCAGTTCGCGCTTGAGTTCCCGGGGTGGCCCCAGGGATTGCAGTTGCTTGACCAGAGCCGTCAGGGCGTCGAGGATCTCAACATCGGCGGACTCTTTTCGGCTCTCAAAACTTCTTACGCTCTGGTCGAGCCGATCGGTCAGTTCGGGCAGACGCTCCAGCGCCTGGTCGCCGCGCAGGGTTTTGCGCAGCTCATCCAGCAATTCGTCCAACTGGCGGTCCTGCCCATCGGCAATAATGCTCAGTTGCACCAGGGCCCGGCGCAGTCGCTGGTATTGGTCATCGGCCTGACGCTCAAGCGCGTCGTGGGCGTCCAGAGCATCCAGGTACTTTTCTCGCCAAGTATCGTCGTCCGTTGTTCGGAGGGTCATGAAAAATCCCGCGTTTGCTGAAAACTGCCCAGACAGTATAGCCGTTCCCCGCCCGCACTGTCGGCCAAAACGACCTTTTTCCTGACCCGGAAACGACAACGCCCGCTCTGGGAGCGGGCGTTGTCAGCACGTTGGCGCGAACTCAGGTAGTCAGAGCGCTCCCTGGCGAATCTGTTCAACCAGGTGGTCCACCACTCGCAGCATCTCGCTGTGGCTGCCGGTCATCCGGGAGCTGACCCGGTACTTGCCGTCGACCACCATTTCCGGGGTGCCGGTGATCTTGTAACCGCGAACCCGGGCGTCGGCCTGACGCACCTGGCTGGTGATGCCAAACGAGTTGAAGGTTTTCAGTATCCGCTCGCGATCCGCACCATAGGTCTCCAGGAAGTCGGCCCACTGCTCGGCACTGCGGAACTGTTTGCCTTCCTGATGCACGGCGGTGAACACGGCCATATGCACTTCATCCAGCAGCTCCATGGCCTTTGCGGTATAGAAGCCGCGCGCATAGGCCTCCATGGTGGCGTTCCACATGGCGGGGGTCTGCACAACCGCCACATCATCTTTCTGCTCTTTTTTCCACGCCCGAATCAGCGGCTCGAAGTTGTAGCAGTGGCCACAGGTATAGGCAAAGACTTCGACCACTTCAATCTTGTCCGAGGTGCTGGTGGGGACCGGCTCGGCCAGGGTCTCGTAGTGCTCGCCTTCTTTATAGTCGGTTCCGTTCTCGGGGGTCTGGGCGACGGCGGTCAGCGATACCATCATCGCCAGAACAGCTAACACAATGCGCATAGTTGGCTCCACGTTATTCATTATCGGAGGGCTCGGGCCCGGTCAACGTGACTCAGAGCCCGAACCGGCGGGTTTAGTTCCCGCCGTGCAATCAGTTCAGGCCGCCGATGTAGTTCGCCACCGCCTTGATTTCGGCGTCACTGAGGTTTTTGGCGCTCAGACGCATCATCATCGACTCACCATCGTTCATACGGTCGCCGGCGCGGAAGGCGCGCAGCTGGGCCTCGATGTACTGTGGGTACTGGCCACCCAGGCGCGGGAAGGCTCCCGGCTCATTACCCTGACCATTCGGTGCGTGGCAACCCATGCAGGCCGGCACACCAGTCTCCTGATTGCCGGCGCGGTAAATCTGCTCACCCAGGGCCAGCGCATCAACTTCAGCGCCCGAGTTCACCTGCACCTGCATTTCCTGGGCACCGCTCAACTGCATGCTCTGACTGGCGTAGTAAGCGGCAATATCCTGCAGGTCCTGATCGCTCATGCCCTTGAGCATGCCGGTCATCTGCACCACCTCACGGCCAGTCGTGGCCTTGGCCTCTCCGGTGGCATTATCCCAGGCCTGGATGTCCTGAAGCTGCTTGTACAGATAGGGCTGGCCCAAATCGGCCAGCTTCGGGAAGCTCGGCGCCGGGCTGTTACCATCCTGACCGTGGCAGGCGGCGCATACAGCCACTTTTTCGGAGCCCGCTTCCGGGTCACCGGCGGCGCTTGCGCCCGGAACCAAAACCAGTGCGCCCAGCGCGAGGAGCAAATGCTTCACTGAATATTTCATTGGCTAACCTGTCAATTCGTTTATTGTGGGGCCCGCTCCGCAGTGTTCGGGCGACATTTGGCCGCCTACGGGCTACAATCGGCTGCCCCACTCGGCCCCAGGGCCACTTTTCGCGCCGGGGCCCCAACGGGGGCACCGCGCATTATATGGGATAACACAGGCTTTTGCAGGGTTTTATGACCACAGAGATCAACTTCCGCGGCGCCACATTTGAACAGAGCGCCCCCAGTATTCATCAGTGTCCACCGGAGAACGGGTTGGAAGTCGCCTTCGCGGGGCGTTCCAACGCGGGCAAATCCAGTGCCATCAACACCCTGACTGACAATTCCAAACTGGCCCGAACCAGCAAGACGCCCGGGCGCACCCAACTAATCAACTTTTTCAGCGTGGGCGAAGGCCAGCGCCTGGTGGATCTGCCCGGGTACGGCTACGCCAAAGTCGCCCGGGCCATGAAAGAGGAGTGGCAGCGCAACCTGTCCGAGTACCTTCAGGAACGCGACTGCCTGCAGGGGCTGGTGCTGCTGATGGACATCCGCCACCCCATGCAGGAGTTTGACTCCATGATGATCAACTGGGCCGTGGAAGTGGAGATGCCGGTGCATATCCTGCTGACCAAAGCGGACAAGCTCAAGCGGGGGCCGGCCAACAGCACCCTGCTGGCCGTGCGCAAGCAGATGCAGGCGGCGGGCGTGAGCGATCTGGTCACCGCCCAGTGTTTTTCATCACTCAAGCGCACCGGGGTGGACGATCTGAAGCGCAAACTGACCGAATGGCTGACGCCGGCGCAGGAAGTCGCACAGGAAAGTGAGGATTCTGAGCCCCGGACATAAAAAAACCGGCGACCAGGGGGCGGCCGCCGGGGGCAATGACTGGCACCCTTGGGGTGGCGCCAGTTAAGCGGAGGAAAGACTGCAATCGTTGCGTCTGTTCTTTAAGACGATGGTCATTCAGGAAAGTTCCGGCCCCGCCTTCCGGAATGTGTCAGGTTTTGTAAAGCCTCGGCGCCACGCAATCGACGGGCAAAAAAAACCCGACCAGTGGTCGGGGTAGCTGAGTAAAGCGGTTAGCCAAGTGGCGTCATGCCACGTTAGGGGAGTTGCACATGAAACACACTGTTCATGTTTTATGGGACCGGGCATAGGTCCCGAAAGTTCACTCCCTCTGAAAATTTTTTTTACCCGCGGCATCACAGGGCCAGAATTCAGTGGGCCTGATCCCAGTTATCCCCTACCCCGGCCTCTACCAAGAGTGGCACTTTCAGGTCAGCCGCCTTCGACATCCGCTCGACAATACCCTCGCGCACCTCGTCCAGCTGGCCTTCGGCCACTTCCAGCACCAGTTCATCGTGCACCTGCATCATGATCCGGGCGTCCAGCTTTTCCTTCAATAGCCAGCGATCCACATCGATCATGGCCGCCTTGATGATATCCGCCGCGGTGCCCTGCATGGGCGCATTGATGGCAGTGCGCTCGGCACCCTGGCGCAGGTTGCCATTGCGGGCGTTGATCTCGGGCAGGTACAGGCGCCGGCCCAGTAAGGTTTCGACGTAGCCCTGCTCCCGGGCCTGGGCGCGGGTATTGTCCATATAACGCAGCACTCCTGGGTAGCGGTCGAAGTAGCGGTCAATGTATTCCTGAGCTTCCTGGCGACCAATGTGCAGCTGCTTCGCCAGACCGAAGGCGGACATGCCATAGATCAGGCCAAAGTTGATCGCCTTGGCCCGCCGGCGCATTTCCGGGGTGACCTTGTCCAGCTCGGTACCGAACACCTCGGCGGCGGTGGCCTTGTGAACGTCCAGCTCCTGCTCAAAGGCGTTGAGCAATCCTTTATCCTCCGACAGGTGCGCCATGATGCGCAGCTCGATCTGGGAGTAGTCCGCCGCCAGCACCTTGTAGCCCTTGGGGGCGATGAACGCCTGGCGGATGCGCCGGCCTTCCTCGGTGCGAATGGGGATGTTCTGCAGGTTCGGGTCCGAGGAGGACAGCCGACCGGTGGCGGTCACCGCCTGGTGATAGGAGGTATGGATCCGCCCCGTGGCCTTGTTGATCATCAATGGCAGCTTGTCGGTGTAGGTGCTCTTGAGCTTGCTCAGCCCCCGGTATTCCATCAGCAACTTGGGCAGCGGATAGTCCAGGGCCAACTCCTGCAGAACCTCCTCGGCGGTGGAGGGTTTACCCTTGGGGGTTTTCTTGAGCACCGGCAACTTCTGCTCGTCGAACAGGATCTCCCCCAGCTGCTTGGTGGAGCCCAGGTTGAAGGGCCGACCGGCGATCTCGTGGGCCTCTTTTTCCAACTGCGCCAGACGCTCACCCAACTGCCGGCTGTGTTCCCCCAGAACCCTGCCGTCCACCAACGCGCCGTTGCGCTCGATATTGGCCAGCACCGGAACCAGCGGCATTTCCAGGTCAGTAAACACTCGCTTCAGGGAATCGGTTTTCTCCAGCTCGGGCCAGAGGCGGCGATGCAGGCGCAGGGTCACATCGGCATCTTCGGCGGCGTAGGGGGCCGCGTCGTCAATTTTGATCTGGTTGAACGTGAGCTGCTTGGCGCCCTTGCCGGCAATGTCCTCGAACGAGGTGCAGCGATAATCCAGGTAGCGCAGCGCCAGGCTGTCCATGTCGTGACGGCCGCTGGTGGAATTGAGCACATAGGATTCCAGCATGGTATCGAAGGCGATACCGCGCAGCTCGATGCCGTGATTGCGCAGCACATTGCGGTCGTACTTGAGGTTCTGGCCCACCTTGGCTTTTTTCGGATCCTCCAGCAGGGGCTTGAGTGCCGCCAACACCGAGTCCCGATCGAGCTGATCGGGCGCACCCATGTAATCGTGCGCCAGGGGCACATAGGCTGCCTTGCCAGGTTCCACGGCAAATGACAGTCCGACCACTTTGGCTTCCATGGCGTGCAGGCTGGTGGTTTCGGTATCAAACGCAAACAGCTCGGCACTCTTGAGCGCCTTCAGCCAGGCATCGAGCGACGCCTGTTCGGTGACCACCTCGTAATCCACCGCCACCTCGGGCTCGCTGGCCGTCGGCGCCTCGCCCTCCTCGGTGGCTGGCTCCAGCTCCGCCACCCAGGTGCGAAACTCCAGTTCGGTGAAAATCTCGCGCAGGCGATTGTTATCCGGCTCCCCGCGGGCGATATCTTCCGGCCTCAGGTCCAGCTCGACATCGGTTTTGATGGTGGCCAGCTGTCGGGACAGGTAGGCCTGATCCCGGTGCTCTTCCAGCTTTTCCGGCATCTTTTTGGCCCCGCGAAAACCCAGTTCGCGCACCGCCTCCAGGTTGTCGTAGATTGCATCCAGGCCGCCCAGGCCCTCAATCAGCGCGCGGGCGGTCTTTTCTCCGACCCCCGGCACGCCGGGAATATTGTCGGACTTGTCCCCCATCAGGGCCAGGTAGTCGATCATCAGGGGCGGCTCAAAGCCGTACTTCTCCCTCACCCCATCTTCATCGAGGTGACTGCCGGTCATGGTGTTGACCAGAGAGATGTGGCGGTTGACCAGCTGCGCCATGTCCTTGTCACCGGTAGAAACAATCATATCCCGCTGCTGCTCGCTGGCCTGGTGGGCCAGGGTACCGATCACATCGTCGGCCTCCACGCCCTCAATCACCAGTAGAGGTAAGCCCATGGCCTCCACAATGTCCTTGATCGGCTGGACCTGGGGGCGCATGTCATCGGGCATGGGCGGGCGCTGGGATTTGTACTCGGCGAACAACTCATCGCGGAAGGTCTTGCCCTTGGCGTCGAACACCACCGCAACGGGGCTCTCCGGAAAGTCCTTGAGCAGCCGGCGCAGCATACTGATGACACCTTTCACCGCCCCGGTGGGCTGGCCTTTGGCGTTATTCAGGGGCGGCAGGGCGTGGTAGGCGCGATAGAGGTAGGAGGAGCCGTCCACCAACACCAGGGGGGCTTTCTGGGTCATAAGGTCACTTGTCTCTGAGTCTGAATCTGAATTGCAACGCTGTGCGTCTAATCCTATGTGGTTGTGGGCAAGCATACCCCAAAACCGAGCGGGGATTCAGCCGCGCCTTATAACCAGATGTCTGTTACTGGCTTGTTACCCGGTGATTTTTGAGGCTTCACTTCCAGAATTACCGCTAACTATGCGAATTACTTAACAAAACGCTCACTTTTTTATCATCAATATGAAATACCACTAGACTATAGTAACAACTGTGTTACTATAGGTAACACATAGAGGCGATCCCTCTAAACACACATTCACAAGCTGCTCTATACCAAGGTGAGCAGCTTCCATCTGGGGAAACCCATGGAGGGCGAAACCATGAAGACACTTGGCCTGATGATCGTATCTGTATTGTTTGCCGCCAACGCGGCCGCCGAAGGGGTTACTGCCGGCGCTCAACCCAACATGGCCATCGCCGCGGCAGAAGCCGGCGTCGCCATGCAGTGGGATCTTCCGGAAAGCGACAGCACCGAGCAGGATACCCTGATGCGTCAGGACCTGGAGAAGCAGTCCCGGGAACTGAACGAGAAACTGGAAGCAAAACTCAACGAGCGGTTGAACGAGAAGCTCAGCCGTCAGTTGCAGGCGGACCTTTAACCCCTCGCTTGCGCCCGCCTCCGGCGGGCACTTTGTACTCTCCCCGCCCGGTGGCTGCTACCGGGCGTCGTAACGACTTACTCTCCTCGCTTGTCTCCCCGCCCGGCCTCTGGCCCGGCGGGGATTTTTTTGTCCACGTTTCGGCTACTGCAGACAGGTCGCCACCGCCTCGCCGAGCGCTTCCAACAGCTCAGGGTAAGTGTCGGTCGACTCGGTCGCGCCCAGCAGATCCAGCTCGCCGAGTTTCAGATCGAGCTCATCCGCCAGGCTGCGGGCGGAACTCATGTCGTAATAGGGTTCGGTGAACAGGCACACAGCGCCCTGCAATTGCTGGCGCAGCTCGTACAGGTGTCGCGCCCCCGGACGCCGCTCCGGGGACAGGGTGACCGAGGCCACCTGGTTCAGGTGGTAGTGGCTGACAAAATGGCTGTATCCCTCGTGATACACCGCAAAGGGTCTCTCCCTCAGCGGATGCAGCCGGGATTCGAGGCGTTGATCCAGCGCCTCAAGTACCTCGGCCAGGGCCGCGGCTCTGGCCCGGAAGCCCTCGGCCTGGGCCGGTGCCAATACCGCCAGGCGCTCGGCCAACGCGGTGGCGATCCCCCGCCCATTCTCCGGGTTCAGCCAGAGATGAGGATCCCGGCCGCCGTGGTCGTGATGATGCCCGTCTGAATGATCGGTTTCATGGCCGTGACCTTCGTGTGCTTCCTCCCCATCCGGCCAGTGCAGGGTCGGCAAGTCAATCAGGGTCATACGTCGATCGTCGGGCAGGTTGCCAAGGGGACGGCGCAAAAAGGTCTCCAGCTCCTCACCCACCCAGAGCACCAGGTCGGCCTGCGCCAGTCGCTGCATATCGGAGACTTTCAGCGGGTAGTCGTGGGGGGAGGCGTTGGGCGGCAACAGGTGACTCACCCGGCCCTGGTCCCCCACCACCGCCTCGGCGATCAGCGCCAGCGGTTTGATGCTGGTCAACACCTCGACCTCGGCCCGGGCCGGTGCCGCCAGAGCCCACAATAAAAGCAGCGCATACCCGACGCCGCGTCCACCGGCAGATCCGGCAAACCAGGATGACAACAGGGGCTTGGGTGGCAGCATAGTCAGACACTCGCGTGATTGGGCGTAAAAGGTTATAGTGTAACATCTTTGCAGTAAAGCATTTGCTTCGAGGCACGGTCATGACCGACACCCCCATCGCCTTTCGACATCACAACCACGGCCACTGCGTGCGCAGTGCCCTGGCATCCGCGCGCAGCCTGTGCACCGAACGCGGGGCGCGTCTGACGCCGCTGCGCGAGCAGGTGCTCGAGCTGGTATGGCAAAGTCACAAGCCCTTGGGCGCCTATCAGTTGATGGATCAGCTGGCAGAGGCCTCCACCCGTCGAGTAGCTCCCCCCACCGTGTACCGGGCGCTCGATTTTCTGCTGGAGCAGGGCTTGATCCACCGGATCAACGGCCTGAACGCCTACGTCGGCTGCCCCAGCCCGGAACACCGCCACCCCAGTCATTTTCTGCTCTGTCGGGCCTGCGGCGTCGCCGTGGAGATGGAAAGCAACGCCATAACCCAAGCCATTCAGGCCAATGCGGACAACGCCGGCTTTCAACTGGAAGGCCACTCCCTGGAGGTGACCGGTCTGTGCCCCGACTGCCGGGAGCATGCCCATGAGTGAACCGCTGCTGACCGCCCGCCAGATCGGAGTGCGCCGGGGCGGTAGAGACATTCTTCAGGGCGCGGACCTGACCCTGGAAGCAGGCAAAATCGTCACCCTCATTGGCCCCAATGGCGCGGGCAAGACCACCCTGGTGCGCTGCGTGCTCGGGCTGATTCAGCCCGATGAGGGCCTGATCGAGCGCCGCCCGGGGCTGCGCATTGGCTATATGCCCCAGAAACTGCATATCGATCCGAGCCTGCCCCTGACCGTCAAACGCTTTCTCACCCTGGGCGGCACACCGCGCCTGCCCCTGGACGAAGTGCTGGCACTGACCGGCATCGAGGCGCTGACCGGGGCCACCATGAGCAATCTGTCCGGCGGCGAAACCCAGCGAGTGCTGCTCGCCCGGGCGCTGCTGCGCGACCCGAATCTCCTGGTTCTGGACGAACCCGTGCAGGGGGTGGATGTGACCGGCCAGGAGGCCCTGTACCGGCTGATCAATGATATCCGTCGCCAGCGCCAGTGCGGGGTGTTACTGGTATCCCACGATCTGCACCTGGTCATGGCGACCACCGATACGGTCATCTGCCTGAATCAGCACGTGTGCTGCCACGGACACCCCGAGCATGTGACCAACGACCCGGCGTATATCGCCCTGTTCGGCGAGAGCGCCAAGCCCCTGGTGGCGCCCTATACCCACCATCACGACCACACCCACGACGATCACGGCAACATTGTGGAAAAGGACCAACACCGGCATGCCTGACTTTCTACTCTATGCCCTGCTGGCCGGCCTCGGAGTAACTCTGGTCGCGGGCCCCCTGGGGGCACTCGTGGTCTGGCGCCGGATGGCCTATTTTGGCGACACCCTGGCCCACTCCGCACTGCTCGGGGTAACCTTCGGGCTGCTTCTGAACATCAACCTGAATCTTGCCGTGGCACTGGGCTGTCTGCTCCTGGCGCTGATTCTGGTGGCCCTGCAGCACAACCGGTTTCTGGCCACCGACACTCTGCTGGGGATCCTGTCTCACTCCACCCTGGCCCTGGGGTTGGTCATGGTGAGCCTGTTTACCAACAGCCGCATCGATCTGCTGGGCTACCTGTTCGGGGACATTCTCTCCGCCAGCGCCGGGGATGTGGTCACCATCTGGGTGATCTCGGTGCTGGTCTCCGTCCTGCTGTTCCTGCTCTGGCGACCGCTACTGGCGATTACCGTGCATGAAGATCTGGCCCGGGTGGAAGGGGTTCCGGTCACCGCCGTGCGCACCGCCCTGATGCTGCTGATGGCCCTGGTGATCGCCATTGCCATGAAGGTGGTCGGGGTGCTGTTGATCACCGCCTTGCTGATCATCCCCGCCGCCACCAGCCGCCGGCTGACCCACACCCCGGAAACCATGGCTCTGGGCGCCAGCCTACTTGGCGCGCTGTCGGTGCTCGGGGGGCTGGCGGCGTCCTTCTATTGGGACAGTCCGGCGGGCCCTTCCATTGTACTGTGCGCCACGGGGCTGTTTGTCCTCTCGCTGCTGCGCCGGGCGGAGGTTTAGCCGGGCAAATTATTTTCGTCGGACGGCTTTCATTGTGCGATTTTTGTGCAATACTGGGTTATCTACTCACGTTGTGCAGAAGGAACGTGCTTATGGCCAGCCCCAACGTCGTCATCGGCAGAGAATCGGTGCGCGGTGACGCTATCGCCGCGAAGGTGCATCAGGATATCGCCTTCCTTACCGACCGCCTCCACCGCCTCGAAAGCCAGACCAATCCCAACCCCCAGGTGCTGAAAGTGTATCGGGATATGTTGGAGAGCCGCTATGCGGTGCTGGACTGGTTGAGCCAGAGCGGCGAACCTCACTGACCCGACCCGGGGCGCCGCAGTGCGCTCCTGTCATCAAATTTTCATCGCATTGTTGTCGTTTCGTCATTGCCCATCGCCAGACTGTTCGCATCATAGGCCGACGGGACACCCTCAATGACCGACGCAACCTCTCCCGCAATGCAAGCCCCACACCGGGCGTCCAAACACCTCTCACCACTGATCAACAGCCGAACCATCTGGATTTCCGACCTGCACCTGGGTAACCGGGACTGCAAGGCGCAATATCTGTTGCGTTTTCTGGACGACATCCAGTGTGACACGCTCTATCTGGTGGGGGATGTGATCGATTTCTGGGCGCTGAAAAAGCGCTTCTGCTGGCCCGCCGAACACTACCAGGTGATGCTCAAGCTCTATGAGCTCGCCGGGCGAGGCGTGCGGGTGATNTACGTGCCCGGNAACCACGANGAGCCCATGCGGCGCTTCGACGGCGACCTGTTCGGGCCGATCGANATCGCCGAGGAGCACGAATACCAGAGCGCCGATGGCCGACGNTGGCTGATCATGCACGGCGATGCCATGGACGCCTATATCAACCTGAGCTGGATTACCCGCTTTGGNGGCGACCTGGCCTACGAGNTGCTGNTGTTCATCAACCGCTGGTCCAACCGTTTCCGGCGCTGGTTCGGTCGNCCTTACTTTTCNTTGGCCGGGCTGATCAAGAGCAATATCAAAGGTGCCCGGGCCGCGATTGAGACCTACCAGACCGAGGCCATGGANGAGGCCCGGCGGCGGGGCTTTGACGGGGTGATCTGNGGGCATATCCACGCCGCCGCGCTGCTGGAGCAGAACGGCATGCACTATGCCAACACCGGTGACTGGATCGAGAGCTGCACNGCCCTGCTGGAAGATCACCAGGGACAGATTCATCTGCTGCACTACAGTGATCAGGTGCAGTGGCACACCAGCGCCCCCGAAGANGCGCTGGCNTCATCGGAAACGGCTCAGGCCGCCTGAGCCATNNCCCNGNAGTGAGCNCNGGCAGNNNCGGNGACTGGGNTCAGCGCTCTTGCGCNGGCAGNGTNCCCCGGGTCATCAGNGACTGAACCATCGGCTTCAGNGCNTCCGCCAGGCGCTNGTAGCCCTCGGCGTTGGGGTGCAGCAGNTCCGGCATGATGTCGGNGTGCAACTGGCCCTGTCCGTCCATNAANACCCGGTTCACATTGGCGTANAACACCTCNGAGCCATCCGCCAGAGANCGGATCATCCGGTTGATGTCGCGATTGTTGGNCCGCATCTCATCGGCGGGTGTTTCACCCCGGGGAAAGATGGCCAGCAGNAGAATNNTGGTGTCCGGCAACCGNNGGCGCAGNTCGTTGACGATCGCCGTGACNCCGGCCGCCACATCCTCCGGCGGATCCATCCGGTGTCCGGTGTTGTTGGTCCCGATCATCATCACCACGAGCTTCGGATCAATGCCCTCCACTTCCCCGTGCTCCANCCGCCAAAGCACGTTTTCCGTGCGGTCGCCGCTGAACCCNAGGTTCAGGGTACGCCACTGACCAAACGTCGCTTCAAACGCCTCGGCCCCCTCACCTTCCCAGCCCTGGGTAATGGAGTCGCCCAGAAACACCANTTCCGGATCGCTCNCCCGGGCGGCCAGCTTTTCCTCGTGACGGGGCATCCACCAGTCGATGGCCCACTCCTCTTCCAGGGGCGCCAGGGTCAAGGCGGGCACGGTAGCCTCCTGTTGGTCAGTCTTGTGCTCCGGCTCGCCGGAGGTGGTGCAGCCCGAGAGGGTTGCCAGTAGCATCAGTAAAAGCGCGGGAGTCCTTCGAATCATGGGTATTGTCCTCATTGTGATTATTGGTCAGTGCGATCATAGCACCCGGTTCGGGCCTGATGAATGCCTCAGCCCTGGCGCACCGGCAAGCAGCCGGGCCCAATGGGCTCAAACGATTTATAGGTCAGGATGAATTCCTGGTGCCCGAGGGCTTCGGACACAGAGCGCTCGCCGGCGGCAACCGCTCTGACGCGCTGATAGATCTCCTCTCCCACCTCATCCAGGCTGGCCTCGCCGGTGAGAATCCGCCCGGCGTTCACGTCCATGTCCCCGCTCAGGCGGCGGTAGGTTTCGGGGTTGGCGCACACTTTGATGACCGGCGAGATGGCCGACCCCACCACCGAGCCGCGGCCGGTGGTGAACAGCGTGAGGTGGCAACCACTGGCAATCATTTCCACAATCTCGGCGTTGTCGGCAATATTCGGGAAACCGAACCGGGGCTCGCCATCGGGCACCACATCGAGCAGATAGAGCCCGCCCGCGGGCGGAATATCGCCGGGTTTGATCAGACCGCTGATGGGCGAGGCGCCGGATTTGGAATAGGCTCCCATGGATTTTTCTTCCAGGGTGGTGAGTCCGCCATCCGCATTGCCCGGCGCAAAGCTCCCGAATCCCATGGTCCGATAGTAGCGCTCCGCCTTGGCCACACAGGCCTGAATCAGCTCCCCCAGTTCCGGAGTCAGAGCCCGCTGCGCCATGATGTTTTCGCAGCCGATCAGCTCGCCGGTCTCCTCAAAGACGCATGCGGCGTCTTCCGCCACCAGATGATCAAAGCAGCGCCCCACGGCCGGGTTGGCGGTGATGCCACTGGTGCCGTCGCTGCCCCCGCAGATGGTGCCCACCACCAGCTCGTTCAGGGCCATGGGAACTGGTGTCTGACCGGCCAACTCGACACCCATGGCCTCGACCTTCTCGATCCCCGCCGCGATGGTGGCGGCGGTGCCACCGGCCTCCTGTATCACCAGCAACTCCACGGGTCGGCCGGACGCGGCGATGTGCTCCCGCAGGCCGTCCCGGTCCATGCTCTCGCACCCCAGAGAGACCAGCAGGACCGCGCCCACGTTCGGGTGGGTGGTCAACGAGCGCATCATCCTGCCGGCGTATTGATTGGGAAAACAGCCCGGGAAGCCGATCAGGTGTACATCCAGGTCGTCGAAGTGCTGGACGATCCGGCGGCTGACATGATGCGCACACTCCACCAGATAGGCGACCAGCACCACATTGCGAATACCCTTGCGGCCATCGGCGCGGACAAAACCCCGAAGCGGAGCTATGGAGTCAGTCATTAGGCGGCTCCTGTGACGGTGGGCTGACCTGGCCGCCGGACGCACGGGTATGGCTGGCCAGGTAATCGCTGCTCAGGTTGTGCATATGCACCCAGTCGCCCCGGGCCACCGGGGCCAACAGGGAGCCGATCGGCACCCCGTATTTGAGAACCCTGTCGCCGGCGGCCAGCGCGTGACGGGCCAGCTTGTGGCCCACCGGCAGTGCGCCGTTCAACACCAGCGCCTGGCCATCCAGGGTAATCTCGGTGCCCTCGGGCAGGCTTCGGGTGGTCACCAGTACGTTGTCGTCCGGGTGCAGCAATATCAGGGCATCGGTCGAAACGGGTGTGGTCTCGGACATGGCTCAAGACGCCTCCACCGGACAGGGCGCCGTCTCCGGGAGCAGGCCCCGGGATTTCAGTGCGCTCCAGAACCCTGTCGGAATCGGCTGATCCATCCAGAGGCGCGCGCGACTCACTTCCGCAGCGCTGGCACAGCCGGCAATCACCGATGCCACCGCCGGATGGGCGGCGGGAAATTGCAGCGCGGCGGCGGGCAATGGCACCGCAAACTCGGCGCAGACCGCCTCGAGCGCGGCGACCCGATCGATCACCCAGGCCGGCGCCGGGGCATAGTTGTAGTAGTGGGGGCCGGCGGTGTGCACCCCGGTGGCGAGCACGCCGGAGTTGAAGGCGCCGCCGACGACCACCGACACCCCCCGGGCTTGGCACTCGGGCAGCAGGCGCACCAGTGCGCCCTGCTCGAGCAGGGTGTAGCGACCGGCGAGCAGCAGGACGTCCAGTTCCAATTCCCCCAGCGCCCGCTCGCACACGGCAACCTCATTGACGCCCAACCCAATCGCCTGGATTTCTCCGGCTGCCTTGCGCTCCTGCAGCGCCCGGTAACCGCCGGTGCGAAACTGCCGCCAGAACCACCTATCCTGCTCGCCATGGGTCACCGGGCCCAGGTCGTGGGCNTAGACAATATCGGGAAGCCGCCCGAGGCGCTCGGCGCTAGCCGCCAGTTGACGCTGCACGGCGTCATAACCGTAATCAAAGACAGGGGTAAAATCCGCCGCCCCGGCAAAGCCGAAGCGGACCTCGTNGCGTGCTNCGGGATCAACGGGCTGGAGGGTTCGCCCCACTTTGCTCGACAGNGTTACCGGCCGCCCCGCCAGCGCCGGGCCCAGGCGCTGNTCGCTCAGGCCAAAACCGTAATGGGGGGCGGTATCAAAGTAGTCGATACCCTCCGCCAGCGCCTGCGCCACCGCAGCCTGCGCCTGCTCCTCCGGGAGGGGGCGGTAGAGGTTGCCGATGGGTGCCGCACCGAATCCCAGTGTTGGCAGAGTCATTGCCGTGCGGCCCAGCGTACGGCGTTGCAGAGAACGGGAGTGCGTCACAATAGCCCTTTTTAAATCGCCCGAAGCGTTGCGAAAAGTTTTTATAATTAAAAACCAGATCACAAGTAAAAGTAAAAATCGGTACTCTGTCAACCGGTTTTTCGCGGCGGGACGGTCCGGGCAATGGCTACAGGCTGTGCTGCCTGAGCAAGGTGGACAGCTCGGTGGCCGCCGCACGGAGTTTGCTGAGCGCCTCGTCCACTGTGCAACGCTCCGGTTGGTAGCGCACGAACGGNACGGTGAGGGCCGCGACAGCGCCCCGCGCCCCCATCAGCGGCGCCGACAGGTCGGTCACCCCGTCGATGAAGTCACTGGGCGTGCGCACATACCCCTGCTCCCGGGCCGCCTCGGCCCGGGCCATAAACTCCGCCAGGGCTTCCTCGCCCGCCGCCGCCAGTTGTTCACGCATCACCGCCTGAGTGTCGCCGCTCTGAAAGCCGTAGAGGGCCAACCCGGACGCCGCCTGAATCATGGGCCGCCGGTAGCCGACC
The DNA here is from genome assembly GCF_002695945.1 of Marinimicrobium sp. Lineage (NCBI taxonomy): Bacteria > Pseudomonadati > Pseudomonadota > Gammaproteobacteria > Cellvibrionales > Cellvibrionaceae > Marinimicrobium > Marinimicrobium sp. The sequence continues at coordinate 131,307 of NZ_NZQP01000022.1, forward strand.
CGCACCGAAAACCCCAGATCTCCCGGGTTTTCGATGCGACCGATCACCACAATCTGATCGCCGGAGGCCGTGGCGATATGACAGGATTGGCCGATCTGCCGGGCGAGCGCGGACATGACCGGCAGCGCCAGCTCAATCAGGGTTTTGGTGGGTGCCCGGGCAATGCCCAGGGNAAACAGNTTGTTGCTGAGGGTGTAACCATCGCGCCCCTCGGCGGGCACGATATAACCCCGGTACTCCAGTGCCAACACCATGCGAAACAGCTCGCTCACCGAACGCCCCAGATGGGCGGCTATCTGGGAGGTGGTCATGGGCTCACGACGGCTCGCCAACAGCTCCAGCACATCCAGACCTTTCTCCAGTGCGGGCGCCTTGTATTTGCGCTCGGCGTCCGCCTCGCCGTTTGCGGTTTTATTGCGGTTTTTGTCGTCGTTCATTCTGGAATATCCCAAGGCCGATCGTTCACGGCAACGCCCTGCGACGCGCCATTTTTTTGGAAAGCCAGACTCAAATCGCCAGGCCGTATACCGCTCGGGCGTTGCCCCTGAACACCGCCGCCTCCTGCCCCGGAGTAACGGCATTGACCCGGTGCCACGCCAGGGTCAACCAGCGGCTGTAGTCTCCGGCCAGGTTCAGCACCGGCCAGTCACTGCCCCAGAGCACCCGCTCGGGGCCGAAGATCTCCAGTCCCGAATCCAGGTAGGGAAGCAACTCCTCCCAGGGCTGACCCGGCGCCAGCTCGGTGGCCAACCCCGAGAGCTTGCAATACNCCNGGGGACAGCTCGCCAGCGCCTTGAGCCCCTGCTGCCAGCCACCGAGCCCGCCCCGGGCGATATCCGGCTTGGCNCCGTGATCAATCACGATGGTCAGATCCGGGTGCCGGCGGGCCAGCTCCAGCAGAACCGGCAAGTGCCTCGGACACACCAAGGCATCGAACACCAACCCCTGCACCGCCATGGCGGACAGCGCGTCCGGGTTGGCCCGATGCAGAATCCAGTCGNCCTCTGGCAGCGCCTGGAGCATGGGCCGTAACCCCTTCAGCCACGGATTCTGCGCCAGCGNCCGGATTCTCCCCGGGGCCGCCTCCCGGGTCAGGTCCGTCCAGCCCACCACGCCGAGGATGGAGGGCCAGCGCTCGGCCAGCGTCAGCAGATAATCGGTATCGGCCTCGTTCGGCTGGGACTGCACCAGAACCGAGCCCACNACACCCCGGGGGGCGGCNTCCCGCCAGAAGTCCTGCGGACCGAAATCGCGATAAATGGCCCGCAGGTCCGGCGTGGGCCAGGAACACTCGGGCCGCGTCAACTGCCAGCAGTGCTGGTGAGCGTCGATGATCCCCAGACCGGTCATCCAGCACCCCGCACCGANCGCCNGGCGAAGGCCGCCACCACCAGAAAACACCCCAGCGGGACCACGACCGANATGTTAATACGCGTGAGATCCGAAACCAGACCCATCAGGGCGGTAATGATCGCCCCACCAATGATCGCCATGATCAACAGTGACGATCCCGCCTTGGCCAGGGGGCCCAGCCCTTTGAGACTCAACGCAAAAATGGTGGGAAACATCAGAGACATGAAAAAGCTGGTGGACACCAGCGCCAGTAGCCCCAGGTGTGTGGGCCACAATATGGCCACCGCACAGAGACCGACACTGATCAGGGCGTAAGCAAACATCAGACGGGCCGGCGCAATCCGTCCCATCAGCCCGGTGGCCACAAAGCGGCCGACCATAAACGCCACCAGAGACGCCGCCAGATAATCGGCCAGGGCCTTTTCACCCACACCGGGCAAAGCGCTCTGACCGTAGCGGATCATGTAGCTCCAGATACACACCTGTGCACCGACATAAAAAAACTGCGCCACCACGCCAAACAGGTAATAGCGCTCTTTCAGCAGGGCCCGAAAATCCGCCAACCGGAACTCCCGCTTGTCCTGCTCACACCCGCTACCCAAAGGGGGAAAGCGCACGCAGGCGACCGCCAGAGCCCAGAAAAAAACCACGGCGGCGATCGCCAGATAGGGGCCGGCGACCGCCTGAACCTCGCTGGTATAGAAGGCCGTGCGCTCTACCTCACTCATCCGCGCCAGCGCATCGGGGCTGTGCTCCACCCCGGAGAGAATAAACTCGCGGCCGATCAGCACTCCGGAAATGGTTCCCAGGGAGTTGAACGACTGGGCAAAATTCAGGCGTCGCTCGGCGGTTTCCGGATCGCCCATCGCGACGATCATCGGATTGGCCGAGGTCTCCAGAAAGGCCAGGCCGCTGGCAATGACAAACAGCGCCAGCAGAAAATAGCTGTATTCGTGCGCCAGCGCCGCCGGATAGAACAGGCTCGCGCCCAGGCCATACAGCAGCAGCCCAATGATCACTGCCACTTTATAACCAAAGCGTTTCATCGCCACCGCAGCCGGTATCGCGAGCGCAAAATAACCGAAATAGAACGCGGACTGGACCCAGCCCGACGCGAAGTCACTCAGGACAAAGGCCTTCTTGAACTGGGTGATCAGGATGTCATTGAGGTTGTTCGCCACGCCCCACATGAAAAACAGGCTGACGATCAGCACCAGGGGCAGCCACAGGCTGACGCCGGACGACGTTCGGGCCTGATGGGTCGTGTGGGACGATAGCGACATGGGGCCGTCTCTCCAACAGGGTCACCGACTTGGCACCGCTCGATGCCGTGTCGTCAACGCATCGGCTAGTGCGGGAATGCCGCGACGATGGACCCGTAGTGTTCAGCCAGCCGGGTGGGATCAAACGGCGGTTTGAAGAAACCGTGGTAATCGCCCATGGGGTTGAACAGGACGATATTGCCGCTGTGATCGACCGTGTAATCGTCGTCGCTCTGAGTGACCTTGGCAAAGGCGACATTGACCTCGTTGGCCAGTCGCTTGAGGGTCAGAAATTCGCCGGTGACACCGACGAAGTCTTCGTGAAAATAGGGCACGTATTCCGCCAGCACCTCGGGGGTGTCCCGCGCCGGGTCCAGGGTGACCAGCAGCACCTGAGTGCGCTCGGCCAACTCCGGCGGGAGCGCTTCCATGGTCCGGGCCAATTCCGCCATCGCCATGGGGCAGATATCCGGGCACTGGGTGAAGCCGAAGAAGGCCAGGGTCCACTGGCCCTTGAGCTGCTCCGGAGTGAACGTTTCGCCCCGATGGTCCACCAGCTCAAAGTCACTGACCCGACGGGGCTGCTCGAACACCAGGGTGCCCTGCTCCCGCAGTGCCTCCCGGTCCAGGGCCGGCTCGCGGGTGACCTTGTACACCTGCAAGCCCACGACCACCGCCACGACGGCAACCAGAATAGCCACGGTGCGGCGGATACCGCGCTGCTGTCGAGCGCGGCGATTGTCGGGGTTGGGGGCAGTGTCACTCACAGGCTTGACTCCGGTACATCAGGGGTTGGTCAGAGGCGCAGATAGTCGGTCGGCACGGGCAACAGGTAGTGGTCCAGCAACATCACCACAAACAGCGCCATCAGGTAGACGATGGAGTACTTGAAGGTATCCATCCCCACCGAGGGCTTTTTNCTGAACATCAATGCCAGGGACCAGTAGAGGAAACCCGCNCCGAGCACCAGNGCNCCGAGCANGTACAGCCAGTTCAGCATNCCGGTGATATAGGGCAGCATGGTCACCAGCACCAGGATCACGGTGTACAGCAGGATGTGCAGTTTGGTGTACTGCTCGCCGTGGGTCACCGGGAGCATGGGAATGTCCGCCTTGGCGTACTCGTCTTTGCGGTGNACCGCCAGGGCCCAGAAATGCGGNGGCGTCCAGGCAAAAATGATCAGNACCAGCAGCAGCGCNTGNCCGTGAATTTCACCGGTCACCGCCGTCCANCCCAGCAGNGGGGGNGCGGCACCGGCGATACCACCGATGACNATNTTCTGGGGGGTNGCGCGCTTNAGAAACAGGGTGTAGACCACGGCGTAGCCCAACAGCGACACCAGNGTGAGCACGGCNGTCAGGGTGTTGATGAANACNACCAGCAGCGCCAGACCCAGGCTNCCAATNACNAGGGCGAACATCGCCGCCTGCAGGGGCTCGACCCGGCCNTTGGCCACGGGGCGGTTNAANGTGCGGGCCATTTTCTGGTCCACATGGCGATCCACCANNTGGTTCACGGCGGCGGCNGAACCGGCGCACAGCGCNATNCCCAGNTTGCCGATCAGCAGCACATCCAACGGCACCATACCGGGCACGGCCAACAGCATGCCGATGACCGACGTCAGGATCATCAGCAACACCACATTGGGCTTGCACAGCTCGTAATAATCTCGCCAGCTCATGCTGGATCCGGACGTGCGCGTGTTATCAATTATTTTCGCCATGGGATTCCTGCTTTTTATACCCCTAGATTCGTATCGCCGAATAACTCCGGTGAGCCAGAGTCACCAAGCCCAGCAACAGTAACGCACCGACCCCGTTGTGGGCAACCGCTACCGACAGCGGCAGTGACGCCAGCACGTTAGTAATGCCCAGCGTGACTTGCACCACCAGCAGCAGGCCGATCACACCGGCCAAACGCCGCGCGCGACTCAGTGGCACCTGCCACAGGCGATACAACAGCACCAGCAGCACCAGGGTCACCACCAGGGCGCCGATGCGGTGGGTCAAATGAATCGCGGTGCGGGCATCACCTTCGAGCAGACCGCCCAAGTAGTTGGGGCCGACACTCTGGGCGAAATTGAAGCCCCGCACNAANTCGGTNTCGGGCCACCACTCGCCGTGGCAGGTGGGNAANTCGGTNCAGGCCAGGGCNGCATAATTGGANCTGGTCCAGCCCCCCAGGGCAATCTGCATNACCACAACCATCAGCGCCAGCCAGATCAGCGGGCGCANCCCNACCANNCGNCGATANCTGTTGCTGGACAGGCTCCAGGGGCGGTTCTGCAGGCGCAGCGCCAGNANCCAGAGCAGACTGAAGGTGGCAAAGCCGCCGAGCAGGTGAGCGGTCACNACCTGCGGCCAGAGCTTNAGGGTAACNGTCCACATGCCGAANGCGGCCTGCACAACCACCAGNGCCAGCAGACCNGTAGCGTGCCAACGCGGATAGTTCATGGCCGGNGCCCGGGCGGCGAAGCGCCAGGTGGCCAGGGTGATCCCCAGAATCACCAACCCGAGGGTACCGGCAAAATACCGGTGCACCATTTCCGGCCAGGTTTTATCGTGCTCGACCGGCGCTTCNGGGAACAGNGCNTCGGCCCTGGCNACNTGCTCGTCCGAGCTCGGCCAGGTCAGATGACCATAACACCCNGGCCAGTCCGGGCAGCCCAGGCCGGCATCCACCAGCCGGGTNAATGCCCCCAGNACCACCACCACNGCGCAGAGAGCGGCGGCAAANAGGGCCCAGCGATAGCCGTGTTTTTGTTGATTTTTTATTGGCGCCACGATTCAGTCTCCTCGGACCATCAATCTTCGTAGGAGTAGCGCAGCAAGCGCTTGATGTCTTTCAGTAATTGGTTACCGGTGTGATCGGGGCCATAGGCCATCATCACAAAGCCTTCCTGATCCATCAGAAAATACCGGCCTTCGCTCACCGGGTTACCCGGCAGGTTGGTGTCCGCCANNGANGCCATCATNGNGGCTTNCTCNGGGCGCAGCACCTCGGTGCCCGGATGNTCNTCCCGCCACTGCTCCANCAGTGCGTCCGAAGGNTCNCCGCCGACCGGCAGAATGATGCGTTTGACCCGATAGGCTTTATCCGCCAGACGAACGTGNACCTGACGGGTCAGGTACAGATTGGCNTGGCAGCGCTCACCGCACTCCGCGTCCACCGGGATCACGTAGCGCCANCGTTTCTGNTCCGGGTCCAGCGTCCAGGCTTCGCCCGCCAGNGTCTCTGGCTGCCACTGNGTAAACCGCTGGGGTGGGTCCAGCAACTCGCCCTGATTGACCTGCCCGTCCGGGATNCCGACACCGGTCTGGAACAGCACGTAGGCAATCAGCATGGGNAGCGCCACCACCGTNATCAAACCAATGGCGGTGATCTGGCCCCGACGCTTGAATNGGCGCTGGCGTTCGTTCGGATCTTGATCAGTCATTAGGGCTACTCCCGCTACCGCATTCTGCGGAGTTCGCTGTTGTTGTACGCCTGCGTTTGCGCAGGCCCATGAGGGTCACAANCAACCAGATTACCACGGCGGCCGCCATGGCAAACCACTGCACCGCATAACCGAGGTGTTTGGCNGCGCTCACTTCCAGNTCCTGCCACCCGGTNATCAGGGCACCCGGGCTGCCGTCATCCAGNCTGGCGTAATGGTCCANCACCGGCGANTCAAACGCCNCGGCCATGNCCTCNGGNTCGATNGCGACAATNACNTTGGGCCAGCCGGCATCCGCTGTGCGACCNTCGAGCAGNGGATGGTCACTGGNCGCCTGCCAGCGGGCGAACAGGGTGTGCTCCCCTTCCGGCGCNNGNGGGTCGGGGCGNTCGGCTCGGCGCTCGCCNGCNGCGACCCAACCCCGATTGANCAACAGGATCCGCCCGTCACTCAACTCAAAGGGCGTAATGACTTCGTAGCCCACTTGNCCGTCGCGCTGGCGATTGTCCAGTAGCCAGTTGNGCCCGGTCAGGTAGTGTCCCTGCAGCAACAACCGGCGCTGNTCTTCNATNNCGGCCAGGTCGGTGCCGGGCAGGNTCGCCGGCGGCTGNGTGCGCACCGCATCCAGNGCGGCTTCCCGGGCCCGCTTCTGNTCGGCGCGNTCCAGTTGCCAGAAGCCNAGCGCCATCAGNACGGGNAAGGTCAGCAGGCACAGCAGNGTGACTTTCCAGTGGAAGGCAGTGCTACACTGTGACGCGGCGGACGTTGGCTGGGAGTTCACACTGGATACCTCGGGGAGCTCTCACCGACGCTCAGTGGAGGGAGCTGCCGTTCTAATACAATTTACCACTCAACNCGCTTAACAACAGGCATTTTTATGTGGCTTAAAATCATTATCCTGGTGCTGTTTGTCGGCGTTCTGGNCAGCCTCACCAGCGGCCTGCGCTTTCTGCTCAAGGACGCCGGGGTCCCGGAATCCAAACGGACGCTTTACGCCCTGGGCATTCGTATNGTGCTGGCCAGNGTGATGATGCTGTGTGTTTTCTACGGTTTCTACAGCGGCATTCTGACCAGCTCNGCNCCCTGGGACTCGCGTCTNTAAGACGCGAGCCGGGGNGTGNCATCAACCGAAGATATAGACCGCGAAGAACNGACCGACCCAGACCACNTCGACAAAGTGCCAGTACCAACTGGCNGCCTCAAANCCGAANTTATCATCCGGTTTGAAATGACCTTTAAGCACCGAGCGGANCCACATGACCGCCANCATGAAGGTNCCCAGGAANACGTGCATGCCGTGNAAGCCGGTGAGCATGAAGAAGGTGGTGCCGTAAATGCCGGAATCCAGTGTCANCCCCATGGCGGTGTAGGCGTGAACGTATTCTTCAACCTGCAGAATCAGGAANGCGATCGCCANCACGATGGTGCCGCCNAGCCACCAGTTGAANGCTTTGCGGGCATTGTTTTTGATGGCGCTNTGCGCGAAGTGTACCGTCACACTTGAGGTCAACAGCAGNACGGTGTTCCAGAACGGCAGCCANGTCCAGAGTGAACCGGCCTCGGAAAAGCTCATGTTCTGCTCGGGNCCGCGCANNGANGCCGCATCGCCNTTCACCGCCATATCCGGTGTGGTCATCAGCGGCCAGGCGGCTTCGAAGCCATTCCAGAGAAACTCGTTGGTNGCNGCNTTANTGCCTTCACCGCTNANCCAGGGCAGCGCCAGGTTNCGCACATAGAANAGCGCCCCNAAGAACGCGGCAAAGAACATCACNTCNCTGAAAATGAACCAACNCATNCCCCACACATAGGAGCGCTTGAGTTGGGCACTGTTCAGCCCGGCCATATTTTCATTGATCACCGAACCGAACCAGTTCCACANCACAANNGCNAANACCAGNCCNCCCGCCANNAACANNTAGGGGCCNNNNGCATTGCCGTTCATCCAGTNNGCGGCACCNAANACCGTNANAAACAGANCAAAGCTGGCCCAGATGGGCANCCGGCTCTGTTCCGGTACGTAATAAGTTCCTTCNCTTGTCGCCATATCGATTACTCCGCGCTCGTTTTTATTGTTTCAAACTAGCCAAGTCATTGTGGTCATCACNAAACCGGTCCGTGACATCAAACAAGGTNTAGGACAGGGTGATGGTGTTGATGTGCTTCGGGATGTCCCGGTCGACAATAAAAAACATCGGCAGCTCNGCCGACGCNCCTGCCTCCAAGGGCTGCTGCTCGAAGCAGAAGCACTCGGTCTTGTGGAAATAATTGGTCGCNTTGAAGGGCACCAGGCTGGGAATCGCCTGACCGACCATGGNCTTGTCGGTCGGNTTNCGNGCCAGATAGTCGATCNGCTTCTGCTCACCGGGGTGAACCGTCACCGTGCGCACCGCNGGCTTGAACTCCCAGGGCATACCTTCATTGTTGGTGGACACAAACTGGACCTTGATGGTCCGGCTGGTATCNATNCCGGANTCGGTCGCCTCNTAGCGACCACCGGTTTTNCCATTCAGGCCCGTTACTTCACAGAANGCATCGTACAGGGGNGGCATGATCCAGATGGCAAAGACGAACATGCCCACCACCGTCACACCCAGCTTNGCGCTGAGTGCGGCGNTCGGNTTATTGGGGAAAAGCCATTTCATACCATGCCCCCTTNATGATGCCGTTTACTTGATTTCCGGCGGCGTGCTGAAGGTGTGGTACGGCGCCGGTGANGGCAGCGTCCACTCCAGACCTTCCGGGTTATCCCACACTTTGGCGGTNGCCGGCTTGCCNCGNANNATGGTGGATACCACGATGTACAGGAACANNACCTGTGCNGCNCCGAACAGGAAGGCGCCCACGGAGGAGATCATGTTCCAGTCNGCAAACATCATGTGGTAATCCGGAATCCGCCGNGGCATACCCGCCAGNCCGGAGAANTGCATGGGGAAGAANGTCAGGTTCAGGCCGATAAACGCCAGCCAGAAGTGGGTCTTNCCCATGGTTTCGTTGTACATCCGGCCACACCATTTGGGCAGCCANTAGTANACGCCNGCGGTGATCGAGAANATNGCNCCGGGCACCANNACNTANTGGAAGTGCGCNACCACNAAGTAGGTNTCGTGNTACTGGAAATCCGCCGGGGCNATGGCCAGCATCAGGCCNGANAAGCCGCCNATGGTAAACAGNATNACNAAGGCCACCGCNAANAGCATCGGNGTTTCAAANGTCATGGCACCGCGGAACATGGTGGCCACCCAGTTGAATACCTTCACCCCGGTNGGNACGGCNATCAGCATGGTGGCGTACATGAAGAACAGCTCACCGGNGATNGGNATNCCCACGGTAAACATGTGGTGCGCCCANACGATGAAGCTCAGGAAGGCGATCGANGCGGTGGCGTACACCATGGAGGAGTANCCGAACAACGGNTTGCGCGCGAAGGTGGGGATGNTCGCNCTGATAATGCCGAACGCCGGCAGAATCATGATGTACACCTCGGGGTGNCCGAAGAACCAGAACACNTGCTGGAACAGTACCGGNTCACCGCCACCGGCGGCGTTGAAGAAGCTGGTGCCGAANTGNATGTCCATCAGCATCATGGTNACCACNCCNGCCANTACNGGCATGACCGCAATCAGCAGGAAGGCGGTGATCAGCCAGGTCCAGACAAACAGCGGCATCTTCATCATGGTCATGCCGGGGGCGCGCATNTTCATGATGGTNGCNATGATGTTGATCGCCCCCATGATGGAACTGGCACCCATNATGTGGANGGCAAANATGAAGAAGGTCACCGACGGCGGCGCGTAGGTGGTGGACAGCGGCGCGTANAAGGTCCAGCCGAAGTTGGGGGCACCGCCCTNCATAAACAGNGTGGACACCAACATCAGAAACGCGAACGGCANAATCCAGAAACTCCANTTGTTCATCCGCGGCAGCGCCATATCGGGNGCNCCGATCATGACCGGNATCAACCAGTTGGCCAGGCCGACAAAGGCCGGCATGACCGCACCAAAGACCATCACNAGGCCGTGCATGGTGGTCATCTGGTTAAAGAAGTTGGGTTCGACAATCTGCAGACCGGGCTGGAACAGCTCGGCACGAATCACCAGGGCGAACAGGCCNCCCAGGAAGAACATGGNAAAGCTGAACCACAGGTACATTGCACCAATGTCTTTGTGGTTGGTGGTNTACAACCAGCGAGTAATACCTTTTGCGGGGCCGTGAGCCATTGCGATACCTCCTAGTTGCCCTGTTTATGGTTATAGATATCAATGGGCTGGGCTTCGTCGCCCATGTTGTTGCCCCAGGCGTTGCGCTCGTAGGTCACCACCGCGGCGATGTCCACTTCGCTGAGCTGTTCNCCGAACGCCTGCATCGCGGTANCCGGACACNCCNTTGACGATCACATCGATATGATCNTCNATNGNNCCNACCGCCANNCTATCNCTCNTNNAGNGNNGGGAAGANTCCCGGGNACACCCGAGCCGTCGGCCTGGTGACAGGCGGCACACCAGCGNCCNTANACNTCNTCACCNCGNNCNTANAGNTCATCAAAGCTGAAGGTCTGCTCGGTCAGTTTGGCCAGCTCTTCGGCCTCGGCCTTCTTGTCCGCGAGCCACTGGTTGTACTCTTCTTCCGGCAGCGCCTCGACCACAATCGGCATAAAGCCGTGGTCCTTGCCGCACAATTCNGCGCACTGACCGCGGTAGATACCGGGCTCTTCAATCAGCGCCCAGGATTCATTGATGAAGCCGGGAATAGCGTCTTTCTTCACTCCGAGATCCGGCACCCACCAGGCGTGAATCACGTCCGAGGCGGTAATCAGGAAGCGGACTTTCTGACCCACAGGCAACACCAGAGGCTCATCCACTTCGAGCAGATAGTTGGGGTTTTTAGGGGCAAAGCCGTCGATTTCGTCCCGCGGGGTGCTCAGGTTACTGAAAAAGCTGACATCGTCTTCGACGTANTCATACTTCCAGCGCCACTGATAGCCGGTGATCAGGACATCGACTTCCGCTTCTGTGGAATCGTAAAGTTTGATCAGACTACTGGTGGCAGGAATGGCCATGATGACCAGAATCACCAGCGGAATGGCCGTCCAGAGAATCTCCAGGCCGACGTGTTCGTGAAAGTTGGCCGGTTTTACGTTGCGGGATTTGCGGTGCATGATCATGCTGTAGAACATGATCCCGAAGACCACTACACCAATCGCCACGCACCACCAGAACATCTCCATATGGAGACCCTGGATCTCGCGACTGACCGGCGTTACCCCCTCGGTCATATTAAACTTCCAACGCTCAACCTCGTCTGCCAGGGTCTGATAACTGGTCATCAGCACGGCAGGGGCAAGCAGCCAGGCAGACCGCCTATGCGCTCGTTTAAACATCGCCCAAATTCTCCGTGTAGCTAGCTTATGTTTATTGTGAAACTACCGGGGCTCTTTCAATGCCCCACCGTTGCGACGCGTCGCCCCNCGGCCCGGGATCAACCGACACACGATACGACACTCCCTCACTTGCCGTCATTCATCGGCAATCAGGGGTAAGAGTCAATGTCGGCTGAATAACCAACGGGTTCGCGTGGCGGGGTACGGCCAGTGCACTGCGGCTAATTGTCGCAACCACCGACAACAAGGAGGCCATAGCGACAAAAAAAAGTCAATGCTTTTATACCCTTAGCGTTTATTTATTGTTGCGTAGACAGGCGTTACACTCCCGCTCCGCCCGGGCCTTAACGGGTACCTCCAAGTTGATACTGCCGCCATGACCGATACCCGCCCCAACCACCGACAGATCTGGCAACTCGCTTGGCCGATGATGCTGAGCAACCTGTCCATTCCATTGCTCGGCGCCGTGGATACCGCCATTCTCGGCCACCTGGGCAGCCCGGTTTATCTCGGTGCCGTGAGCCTGGGGGCGAGCGTTCTGACACTCTTGTTCTGGTCCTTCGGATTTCTGCGCATGGGCACCACCAGCGTGGCCGCTCGGGCGACCGGCGCGGAAGACCATGACGCCATCCGCCTGGTGCTCGCCCAGAGTCTGATACTCGCCCTGGGCCTGGCACTGCTGATCATCGCCCTCGGCCCCTGGCTGATCCCCACGGCGCTGGGCTGGATGGGAGCCAGCCCGGAGGTGGCCGCGCTGGCCCAGAGTTACGGCGAGATCCGCCTGTGGGGCGCCCCGGCCAGCCTGATGAACTTCGCCCTGATCGGCTGGTTTATTGGCCGTCAGGATACCCGACGCCCGCTGATGATTCTGCTGACCACCAACCTGCTCAATATCCTGCTCGACGCCCTGTTGATTCTGGGGCTGGGGATGAAGAGCGACGGTGCCGCCTGGGCCAGTGTGCTGGCCGAGTATGGTGGGCTGTTGGTCGGTCTGGGCCTGCTCAGGCACCACCTGATTCGGCTTCCCGGACAGCTTGATCGGCTCCATCTGCGCCAGTGGAACGCCTACCGGGCACTGCTGCAGGTCAATCGCCACCTGTTTGTCCGCACCTTGTGTCTGCTGTTGGTCTTTGCCTTTTTTGCCGCCCAGGGGGCCCGACTGGGCGACCAGATACTGGCGGCCAATGCGGTTCTGCTGCACCTCCTACGCACTGGACGGCTTCGCTCACGCCGCCGAGGCGCTGGCGGGTCGAGCGGTGGGCGCCCGTCAGGCTGACGCTCTGCGCCAGACGGTGCGGCTGACTACCCTCTGGGCCCTGGCCTGCGCGGCGCTGATCAGTCTGGTTTTTATCGCCGGCGCGCCCTGGTGGCCCGGGTTGTTCACCAGTCTGGAGCCGGTCCTCGAACAGGTCCGGGCGCACTACCTCTGGATTTGCCTGGTTCCTCTGGTGGGCGTCTGGGGTTATCAGTTGGACGGGGTTTACCTGGGCAGCGGCCGGACCGCTATCATGCAGTACTCCGTCGTCGGGTCGGCGCTGCTGGTGTTTCTGCCGCTATGGTGGTGGCTGCAGCCACTGGGCAATCACGGCCTCTGGCTGGCGTTTCTGGCCTTTAACGGCGCCCGGGGGATTTCCCTGGGTGCGGTGTATTACTACCTGAATCGTCGCCGTCGCTGGCTGCTACCGGCCTGACCCAAGTAACGTTCCATACGTTTTTCGCCAACGGTTATAAGCAATCACTCTTAAAACCGCCTTGTATTTACCGGGTTTTGAATTAAGTTTAAGGGTGAGCACACGCCGTGCGACTGTTCGCTCTGCGGGTATCCCCCGCCGACGCATTACCGGCCGAGTCGACACCCGACTGACCCTGGCTGGACGCCGACCGCGGTGCATACCGCCACCGCCACACTCATCGAGCATTTACCATCACGGGCCGGGAGGTTCATGCCAAGGTCATGTGTCTGCGACCACTCGACGACATTCGCGCCCTGATTCAGGCCGCGAAACAACAGGACCTGGAGACAGGGCAACTGAGCCGGATCATTCAACGTCGGGCGGATCGATTGCACGTGGCGATTCAGTTACCACCCCTTCAGGCCGAGGCCGCACTTCATGATTTCGTGGTGCGCTACGTGGAGCATGTGCCCGCGTTTATCGGGGCCATTGATGCCCTCACTCGGGAGGCGGGGGTCAATGATCGGGTGGCGCCACTGCTCAATATCGCCTGCGATTATTTTCTGTCCCCCCCGGATCTGGTCAGAGGCCGCAGTCATCTGGTGGCATTGCTGGACGAAGCCTACTTGGCCCATCGCCTGCTTGAAGAGGTCAACGACCGTTTCATCGGCTATTGCGGCATTCCACTGGCGCCCATGGATACCACCCGCGCCAACGTCATTGCTCATGAACTGATCGGGGAACCTTTCGCCAACGAGCTGGATCAGGCGGTACTCTTCTCCGCCGAACTACTGCTCAACGAGTACCCGTTCGAGGGCGATAACTTCAACGCCTATATTGCGCAGCACCGGGACCGGGGTTGGTCCGAGGAGCTGCGTCGCTGGCCCTGCCTGGCGGCCAACCTGGATATCGGCCTGCGTCTCAACGCCTGAGCTTAGTGAGAATATCCGTGGGATTGAGGTGGGGCGGAAACACCGGGTAGTACACCTGCCGGATCACGCCCCCCTCGATCAAAAGCGTCAACCGTTTGATGTAACGGGACTGATCGTAATCGAAGGTGGGGAGCTCCAGTGCCTGAGCAAGCTTGAGCTCGCTGTCATTGAGCAGGGGGTACGGCAGGCGCAAGCGCGCGACGGTTTCGCGCTGATCCTCGAGGGGCTGGGCGCTCACCCCGTACACTTCCACCCCCATTTGTTGGAACTCCGGATACCGATCCCGGAACGCGCAACACTGGGTGGTGCACCCTCGTGCCCCGGGAATTTTGTTCCAACCTCTCATGGGTGGCTGTTCCGGCTTGCCGGTCATGGGGTAAAAGAACACCACGGCGGTGCCGCTGATTGCACTGAGGTCTACCGTTTCCTTCCCGGTGCTCGGGAGCGCCAGACTGGGAACTGCCATGCCCTGCAGATGATCGCAGGCGCCATCGTCCTGAGGCTCCGGTAAGCCCTCGGGCAGCATATACAAGTTTTTGGCCATTCGCTGTTGTCCTGTCAATCGGGAGGGCCTGCATCGTGCATCCCCTCACCGGTGAATCGGGGTTGTCTCTTGTGTCTCTTGCAGGACTTCTTTCGCCGCTGAAACCACTCGGCCACCGCACCGCAAAAGCCCATCTACACTATTCCGATGGGCAATTCCCATGCCAGCCACTCCCAACCGCGCGAGTCCCTTCTATAAAGTGTAGTCCCAGGTTCATGGCAACCGCTAGCTGACGCGAAAGAATATTATCGTGGGCACCGAAATGGAGCAGCTGCCCGTGCAACTCCATGGACTGCACCAAGATTGAGCAGTTTGCAGCGTCAGCCCCTGGACTCACAAGGACTCCCTGTAGGTACAAGCCTTGCAGCGGTAAATGGTTCAGACGGCGTGAGACCGTTGAAGACTGTGTCAATCGACTTGCTCTTAGGCGGTATCACTTATGCACCTGACCGATATTGACTTACGGCTGCTGGATGTTTTTGTCGCGGTAGTGGAAAGCCGTGGTATCGCGAGCGCCCAGACCCTACTCAACCGGGACGCTTCCACCATCAGTCGGCAGCTACGCCAGTTGGAAGAGCGACTGAAGCTGCGCCTGTGCGAGCGCGGCCGCAGTGGCTTTTCCCTTACGCCCCATGGGGAACGCGTCTATCGCGAAACGCTTGCCTTGAACCAAGCATTGCGACGATTCGAGGAACGCGCGGACCGTCTGAGAGGACAACTTTCTGGGCATGTTCATCTGGCGATGATCGACAATCTGATCACCGACCCCAACTGCCCGCTCAAGGAGTTGCTGGCCCGTTACGGTGGGCGCTCGGACAACCAGGTGCACCTGCATGTCGATGTGTTCAGTCCGGCCCAGATTGAACAGGCACTGCTGGATCACAGGGCCGATGTGGGTATCGGTATTTTTCCCACTCATCTGGAAGAGTTGGATTATCAACCCCTTTATGCGGAAACGGACTGGCTGGTTTGCTCCCCTTTTCACCCACTTGCGGAGGCCGAGTCCCTGGAAGAGGTAAAGGACACTCTTAGCGCCTGCGCCAAGGTGGCCCGGCAATTTCTCAATGCCCAAGACACCCGCCCGCTGGGAGGAGAGCCGGGGCGAATCACCGCCTGGGTCAGTAATATTGAGGCGGCTGCGCTGCTGATTCTGGCGGGCACCCACGTAGGCTTCCTGCCCAGCCACTACGCGCGTCGCTGGCTGGAAAATGGGCAGATGGTCGCGATCCGACCCGACCACTATCAGAGACGCTCCACCATTGAGATGGTGATTCCCCGCCGCAAGGAAATGCCTCATCCGGCTGTGGCCGCCTTTCGTCAGGACCTGGCCACCATCGTTGAGATGCGGGGTTTACCGGCGGCGGGCGTCAGGTAAACCTGCAGACACGGTCATTTTTCCGAGCCTTTACGCAGGCCACACTAATTGGGTCTTTTCCCGATTCTCACTGGAGATCATCATGCAACGACTCATTCCCCTCGGCCTGGCCGCCACTTTACTCGCCGGCGCCCAGCCTGCACTCGCCGACGACGACACTTTCCGGATCGCCTGGACCATCTACGCGGGTAGCATGCCTCTGGGTTACGCCGAAGAAACCGGAATTCTCGACAAGTGGGCCAAGCGTTACGACATCGACATTGAAGCGGTGCAGCTGAACGACTACATCGAAGCTCAGAACCAGTACACTGCGGGCGAGTTTGACGGCGTAATTGCCATTACACTGGACGCGCTCACCATTCCCGCCGCCGGCGGCGTCGACTCCACCGTAGCGGTGCTGCTCAACGCCTCCAATGGCAGCGACGGACTGATCATGAAAGGCAAGGACAAAACCATCGCCGACCTCAAAGGCGGCCGGGTCAACCTGGTGGAGTACTCGGGATCACACTACCTGCTGGCCCGAGCCCTGGATGAACAGGGCATGAGCGAGCGCGACCTGACCGTGGTGAACACTTCAGATGCCGACATCATCGCCGCTTTCCAGACCGATGACAGTCAGGCTGTAGTCACATGGAAACCGCAGTTGAGCGAAATTCTCGACCAAATGCCCAACAGCAGCCTGCTGTTCGACAGCTCAGACATTCCCAATGAAATCACCGACGCTCTGTTGGTTCACACCGAAACACTGGAGCAACACCCGGAGCTGGGCAAGGCACTGGCTGGCGCCTGGTACGAAGTCATCGCCATGCTGGAACCGGATCATCCCAACCACGATAAAGCCATCGCCGACATGGCGGATGCTGTGCAAACGGATCGGGCCGGCTTTATGAGCCAGATCGCCACCATCAACTTTTTCAGCCCCGAAGAGGCCATCGACCTGGTGAGCAGCGACGACTTCTCGAACGGCCTCAAGGCAATGACCCAGTTCGCCTTTGAGAAAGGCCTATTGGGTGAGGGCGCCAGCGGCCCAGAAGTGATCGGCGTGGAGTTTCCGGGAGAGACGGTGCTGGGCGACCCCGGCTACATCAAACTTCGCTTCCCCACAACGTTTATGGAGTCAGCCGCGCAATGAGCTGGTCACCTCTGACTCAGTCCCACCCCTACCACTGGCCCCTCGCGGGTCAGTGGAGCGCGGCCGACACCGCCTTGCTGGTGATCGACATGCAGGCCGACTTTCTCAGTCCTGATGGTTACTTCGCCCGGATGGGCAATTCACTGGAAGGCACCCGGGCCGCGATAGAGCCATTACAACGGGTCTTGCAGGCCGCCCGGACCCGGGGTATCCGGGTAATCTATACCCGCGAATCACATCGTCCAGACCTGACCGACCTCAGCCCCACCAAGCGGGCGCGGGCCGAATCCATGGGCACCCCCATCGGTGGCCCCGGTCCCCTCGGTCGGTTCCTGGTGCGCGGCGAACCGGGCTGCGACATCATCCAGGAACTGGCCCCCGAACCCGGCGAGCCGGTGCTCGACAAACCGGGCAATGGCGCCTTCCACGCCACCGACCTGGACCAGATGCTGCGGGCTCAGGGAATAAAGCACCTTTTGATCACCGGTGTCACAACCGATGTCTGCGTGCATTCCACGTTGCGTGAAGCGAACGATCGCGGCTACGACTGCCTCGTGCTGGAGGACGGCTGTGGCGCTGGCGACCAGGCTCTGCATGACGCCGCGCTGGCGATGATGGACAACGAGGGAGGCATCTTCGGCGCCCACGCGTCCGTCCAGGCCCTGACCGAGAGCTGGTCATCATGAGCCTGCCCATCGCCGACACCTGGTTTGGGCGCGAGCGCATAGACGATCGTATTCACCGACTCTGGGAGCCCCATGTCGCCCGAGTACTGCAATGCAATATCTGGCTGGTGCGGGGCCGCCACCGGCACCTCCTCATTGACGGCGGGATGGGAATCCGCCCGCTGCTGCCGATCATCGCCGATCAGTTGGACAAACCGGTGACCGCCATTGCCACCCACAGCCACTTGGATCACGTCGGGGCGATCGGGGAGTTCAGTGATCGTCGGGCCCATCCGCTGGAGCAGTCCTCACTCCGCGAACCGGAGGACTTTCCGGTGCTGTGCAGCCACCACTGGCCCGACGGGATGAAGGCCGATATCGAGGCGGCGGGCTACGAAGTGCCAGAATCAATGATTGACGCCCTGCCCCAGGCCGACTTCGAGCCACTGAAATTTCGTATCCCGGCCTGTGAACTCACCGATACGCTGTCCGCCGGTGAGATCGTGGACCTCGGAGACGAGACCTTTGAGGTCCTTCACCTGCCCGGCCATTCACCGGGCAGTATCGGCCTCTGGAACGCCCACTCAGGCGTACTGTTCTCCGGGGACGCCATCTACGATGGTCCCCTGTTAGACAATTTCCCCGAGTCCGACATTGAGCAGTACCGGCATACCATGAAGCGGTTGCTTGACCTGCCGGTGTCAGTAGTGCATGCCGGCCACGATCCGAGCTTCAACCGTGATCGACTGAGAGTCCTCGCCCGGCGCTACCTGGAGCGTACCGAATAAGAGTGGCATCGCCCCGTCATCAGGGATTGTTCGGCGCAACCAATACGTCTTTCTCCGGTCCCCAGGTTCCGGCCTCACGATCGTAGGTGGAGAAGGAGCCGCCGTCGTCCCAGAAAGTGGCCGGGATGCCGTTTTCGATCGCCAGATTCACATGGTGACCGATATACGCCAGCCGGTCTTCCAGCTCACAGACGTTCTCCGGGTTCTGGAAGTCGAACTTTGCTGCCCCAAACTCATTGAGCATCACCGGCACACCGCTCTGCTCTCGCCAGGCGGCGGCGGTGGCGTAGATCTGGGCCAGCTCCGCTCGATCCGCCTCACTGCCCCACCGGCGCGTGCATTGGCCGGCAAAAGCCCAGGGGTCGTAGGAGTGGAAGTTGGCAATCAGGTAATCGTCGTCCGGCAGGTCGATATCACTCAGAGTGTGAACACCGCTATAGTTGTGCCCCGAAATGATCACCAAGCGGGTCGGATTCTGCGCCCGGATGATGGGCAGGATGTCCGCTTTCAAGTCATTGGTCTGTTCGGCGCTCAAGCCAATGGGCTCGTTCAGAATTTCGAATATCAGCCGGTGGGATTTGCCACTGAAGCGTTCGGCGATCTGGGTCCAGATGGCCTGGAAGCGCGCCCGCTTTTCCTCGGTCAGGCCTTCACCCTCCCAGATCCAGCGCTCATGGTGCGCATTGAGAATGACGTAGAAGCCCTGGTCCAGCGCCCAGTCCACCACTTCTTCAGCGCGATTCATACGCCCACTGTCGACGGTATAGGGCGCGGATTCAGCGGTGTGATCATCCCAGGTGGCGGGGATACGGACATGCTGGAAGCCGGCCTCGTTGAAATCCTCCAGATACCGCTCCTGAGCGGGCAGCGCCCAGTCGCCCTCATTGGGGTAAGCGTCCAGCGTGTTACCCAGGTTAATACCGATACCCATCTCCGCCACCGTCGCGTGAGGCTCCAGAGGGTCATCGGGCGCGGTCATGGCCGGTGCGCTGGCGCTGGAGGACGTTTCCGAGCTGCTGCTGGAACTCGATTCGCTGCTGGAGCTCGGAAGCTCGGGCGTGGAGCCGGAACTGCCACAGGCCACCAGACTGAACAGGCTGCTGATCAGGCAGGCGCGGACAATGATCGATACATTCGATGACATGGTATGACCTTATTATTGGATGGAAGCTGGAGCGCTGGGGACAGACTCAAAAACCGGCCCGGCGCTTGTGGAGCCGTCGGCAACTGGTTACAGTCCCGACCTGTCCATGACGGTATCATCGGACAGACAGTCACGCGCCCGACTTCCGGCAGAAACACTAAACCGCACGTCCGAATACCGGTGGGCGGGACTTCGCACCCCTGCGGAAGTCCCACTACTATTGGGCTGCAACGAATCACTTTATAACAGAGGCGGTAGACGGGCCTTTGAAAAACCTGACCCACGACGCACTGCTCTTCAACATTCACGACCTGGTGCTGCTGATGTCCGCCAGTCAGTATCTGTTGCTGGCCGCCCTGTTGTTCTTCACCCGCCGCCCCGCCATACGCAGCACCTATTTGCTGATCGGTCTTCTGCTGGCCAGTGCGGTCCGCTATCTGGATACCCTGCTGATCTGGAGTGACCCGCTGCGCCAACTCATTCTGGAATGGAACCCGAACCTGCTGCTATTGGGCAGCTTCAGCTACTGGCTCATCGGGCCGCTGCTCTATGCCTATGTGTTGTCCGTGCTGTACCGACAGACGCGCTTTCGCTGGTACCACGGGCTACACCTGCTGCCGGCGTTACTGGCCACCCTGATGATGCTCAGCCAGTATCACTGGCGCCCCGCCACCGAACAGGTCGCGCTGATGCGCGAGCTGGATCTCATCTGGTCTTCGCTGATGAGCCACACCGTCACCCTCTGGCATCTGAGCGTCATCGGCTACGGCGGCTACTGCCTGCTGTTGCTCTGGCGCTATCGCCGCCAGCTCCAGCAGCGCTATGCCAATGTCGAGGTCAGCGAACGTCGCTGGTTGACCTGGATCATTCTGGGCTTCGTTCTGATTGCCTCCTGGCAACTCGGGGTGCACCTCACGGCGGAATACATGCCCGCCCACCTGGCCAATCTGACCGGGGTGGCAAGCAACTACCTCAACTTTGTGTTCGTGAACTCGCTGGTGTTTATCAGCATTCGCTACACCCATCTGTTCAGCGGCCTGCCCGAGCGCGCGCCAGGCAACGACGCCGAGCCCTACAAGCCCGAGCAGGTCCGCCGGGTGGAAGCCCTGATGACGGAGCGCCGTCCGTATCTGGATAGCACGGTATCACTGGAATCACTCGCGCGGCAGTTGTCCCTACCCGAGCGCACCCTCTCGCGCATACTCAACCAGCACTTTGGAAAAAACTTCTTTGAGTTTATCAACGGCTACCGGGTGGAGCGCGCCAAACAGCTGTTGATCGACCCCGACCACCGCGCTCGCACCATCCTGGAAATCATGGCGGGCGCAGGCTTCACCAGCAAATCGACCTTCAACGCCATCTTCAAAAAGCATGTTGGACAAACCCCCTCCCAATACCGGAAGCGTTCGCTTGAAGCGGACTGACGCCGGCTAGTGCCCAAACCCGTGGAGCTCCTTGCAGGTGAAATGCGACGCCGGTCTCGGGATGCGACCGCTGTGTTTGGAAGCGTACCCATTTTCGTGTAGCTTTAACCCGAGGTAGGGGCAGGGTGTGAGTGGCCCACTGCAAAAATAACTGAAAAACATTGAACCCGCATCGGATCGGTTGCAACCCACCGATAACGACGGTTCTTGCAGAGCGAGCACTGGATGGCCCGATTTCCCCCCCTGACAACACCGGCGCCGAAGCGACGGGGCGCAACGCCATTGACGCTGCTGCTCGGCGGTTGGCTGATGCTCAGTGGCGCCCACGCGATTGCCCAGGCTGACGCCCGGCTGGCCCCTTCCGAAATCGACGGTTTTTTCCAACCGCGCGAACCGCTGCGTATCACGCTCGCCGCCGACACACGCCCCGCAGACCCGGGACAACTGAGCCTAGAGCTGGACGGCATGGACGTCTCTGCCTTGGCACAGCGTCGCACCGAGGGCTGGGTTTATGTCCCGGTGCGCCCACTGGCGCCCGGCCACCACGAACTACGATTGATGTTCTATGGCGACCAGGGCGAAGTGCAGGAGCTGGGTTACTGGTCGGTCGAGGTGCGCCACTCCAGCGGACTTCGCTCGGCCCATGTCGACGGCCAACTCGATCTGGCGCTCAGCCAGCGGGTGGCGGAGAGCGAGGGCATCGGCGGCGACGATTTTCGGGCCCAGGGCGGCGGCCATCTGGAATCCGAACTCAGCGGCGATCGCTGGACGTTAAGCAGCAATCTGGACCTGATGGCGGTAAACGACCAGGCCCTGGCCATCGCCGACCGGCGTGTGGACCTTGCCCGGTTTCAGCTACGCGGCGAGTTCGACCGCTACCACCTGGCGTTGGGCGACCAGCAACTCACCACCGCCAGTCTGATTCAGGACGGCTTTGAACGCCGTGGCGTCTCCACCGGCGCCAAGCTGCCCCTCTGGGACGGTACCGCGTCGATCTATCAAGCGGCCAGCCGCCAGACGGTGGGGGTTGATGCCGGCCTCGGAACCGATGAAGAAAACAACCGCATGACCGGCGGGCGGCTGACGTTCTGGCCCTGGCGCAGCGATACCACCCAGGTGATGCTTGCCGGTGAACACCTGTCCGGGCGAGTCAGTCAACCGGATTACGGTAGCCTGGACCCCAATGCCGACCCGGTAGTGCACGAAGGGGATGCCTGGAACCTTACCCTGGACGGCCTGTTTTTCCAGCGTCAGCTCCGGGTGCGTCTGGAGCAGGCAGAAAGCGAATACGATTTTGACGGCATGGACCAGGGGTTCGATCCGGAACAGGGCGATGCCTGGTCGGCCCTGCTGGTGCTGGACCCGACCGCTTCGGGCACCGATGCGCTGGACTGGCGGCTGGGGCTGGAAGCCCGAAAAATGGGCACCTGGTTTCGCAGCCTCGCCAACCGTCACGCCCCCGCCGACAAAAAGCTCGAGCGCGCGTTCTTTGATGCCACCAAAGACAAATGGACCTGGGATGGCCACTACGCGGTGGAACAATCAAACCTCACCGAGGATGACCGATACGCGATTTCCGAAACCCGGCAGTGGCAATTGGGCACTGCCTACTTTGACTATGACCTTCCGGAAAATCCCCTGCTGACCCTGCTGGGCCAACCCACCTATTCGCTCAACCTCGGCGGCACCACCCTGAAAGATGACTACACCCCCCAGGGTTACCTGGCCAACGACCTGAAAACCCGGCGCGCTGAGCTGACCGCCGCCTTCAGCAAAGAACAGTTGCAATGGTCCGCCGGCATTCACTATGACACCCTGGAGGACGGCACCGATTGGCAGCCCGACAATCGCACCCGGGCCACCCGGCTGGACGCCGGTTGGTACCTGAACAGCGACTACAACTTCTATATCGGATGGGAGCTTCAACACACCACCTACCCGGAACAGAACCTCAGCACCGACCGGCACATTTATTCGTTCGATGCCAACGCCACGTTTGTTCCGGAACGCCTGGCGGGCAGTTTCAGCATGGGGCTCAACCAGACCAGTGCCCGGGACGACCCCTTCTTTGCCCAGTGGGACCAGACCACCTACCTCAACGCCAACCTCAACTGGCGTCTACGCGAAGCCGAAGGTCATCGCCCGGGGGTGGAGCTGATTCTGTCCATTGCCCGCAATGATTACCGGGATCAGCTCGTGCTGCCCAACTCGGTGAACAGCTATCAGGCGTTTATTGAACTGCGCACCCATTTACCGGTGACCTATCCGGGGATTCAACCATGAACCGACCCGCTCTCAAGCGTTCAGCCAAGATCGGCTATCGCCTCGCGCTCCTCTGTCTCCTCGCGCTGGGATACGCATTACCCTCCTCCGCCCAGGAGGTGGAGCTGTGCTCTTCCATGCAACCCTGCTCGGTCGCCCGCCCGGTGGTGATCGGCACCGATACCACCCTGTCAGTGGTCTGGCGGGGGCGCGCCTTTTTTGACCGCATTGGCGATGTCAGCTCGGATGTGGGTTATTTTACGCTCGGTGACCCGGCCTCAAGCGAGCCACTGGGGATGGTTCGCCGGCCCTTGATGGAGCGCATTTCCGGCTCCGCCGATGGTCAACCGACCGCGTTCAGCTTCAGTGAAACCCTGACCGTCCCCGCGGCTATCAGTACCCAGGCCGCCGCTCAGGGCGCGCGCGAGCTGTCCTACGTGCGCCCGTTCAGCGTCAACGGCATTCCGGTCACCGGTGTGCAGGCACTGCGCCTGACCGACCCTGCCGCTCCGCTGCCCAATACCGCGCGCTCCTTACCGGAAAATTCAGAGGTGACCGCCAGCGGCCTGATCCTCCGCCGGCTCGCCCTGCGCTTTGACGATGGCGCGCCAGTGGCCTCGGTCTCACGGGATGAGGCGCTGCGCGCCGAAGCGATCATCCATTACGACCGGGCCGGCTTGCTGGAGGCGGTGTGGGAGGTCGCGACGCCCGCCACCACCCGCGGCCAACCGGTGTTTCGACGTCTGGACAATGTGCGCGAATATCTTGGAGCCGGTCAGCAGTCGAACCTGCGCAGCCCGAAACTGCCCACCGATCAACCCGGCCTGTATCTGTTGCGCCTGCGCCTGGTACACCCCACGCTGGAACAGAGCGGCACGCGGGAGCCAAACGACATAGTGCTGCGCTACCAGGTCAGTAGCCGCTCGACCCATGAAGCCCAGTGGGTACCGCACCTGAACGGCGCCCGAGCAGTGGCAGCCACCCTGGGGGCGGATACCGAGTTTACCTGGCCGGCGATCGCCACCACCCACGCCTATCAGCTGGAATTTTACGCCCAGCCGCCCGAGCCCGATGTCGCCAGCGAGCGACCCGGACCCGACCGGGTGCCCAACCGTTTCACCCGGGAACCGACCACCGGCCTGGTGCTGAAGAGCAACACCCGAAGCACTCGGTTGTCATCGGCGGTGCTGCATCGGTTGGAACCGGGAACAACCTATTCCTGGCGTGTGGTGGCGGTGGATGCCAGCGGCCGCGTATTGGCCGCCAGCCCCCTGCAGACCCTAGGCACCGAAGAAGAATAATCACGGATAATCACTATGGCCCTATCGGAACAGGATACCGACGAACAACTTTTACTCGCGATGGCCGGCGGCGAGATGGAGGCCATGAGCGCCTTCTACCGCCGCCATGAAACCCGGCTGTACCGCTTCCTGATGGCCAAGTTGAACGATTCCTTCGTGGCCGCCGACCTACTCAATGAGGTGATGCTGGAAGTCTGGCGCTCGGCGGCCCGTTTTGCGGGACGCTCCAAGGTCACCACCTGGATGTTCGGCATCGCCCATAACAAGGTGCTGACCCACTGGCGCAAGTTGGGCGTCCGGGAATTTACCGAGGTGGATGACACCCTGGCGGATGAGACCCCGGCGGCCGATCTGGAGCAGGCTCTCTCAGCGGTCAAAGACGCAGAACGGGTACGCTCAGGCATGCAGACCTTGTCGCCCCCACACCGGGAGGTGTTGCACCTGGTGTTTTTTGAAGAGCTGGATTACGCGGAGATTGGCCGTATCCTGAGCGTACCGGAAGGTACGGTGAAGTCCCGCGTCTACCACGCCAAANACTTACTGAAGAAACAACTGGCCAGAGCCATGAGGTCATCGTGAAAGACATAGATGAACAACTGAACCTGTGGGCCAACGGCCGACTGCCGGAGGCGGAACGCCNCGCACTCGANCAGAAAATGGCGGACGATCCTGCCCTGGCCCGGGAAGCCGAGTTCCTGAAAGCGCTGAGAAGCACGGTNCAGAGNGAACCGGCCACGGGCCCCGGCGAACTGGGTCTGGCGCGNCTGCAGAAAGCCATTCGGGCCGAGCAGGAGGAGGCACCCGTNGTCTTGCCCCGGAGGAATTTCTGGCGCCCGGTAGCCATCGCCGCCAGCNTGATNGTGGNCNTNCAGGCCGCCCTGCTGCTGGGGCCGGAACCCTGGGACGACGGCTCAGCGGTGGACATGGTNCCCGCCTCCGGCGANGAAGCGCCCCAGGGGCCACGGGTCCAGATGGTNTTCGACCCGGCCGCCACCATGGCAGATGTGCAGACGGCGGTATTGAGCGTGAACGGTAGTATNGTCTCCGGACCCAGCGCCCTNGGCATTATCCAGTTGGGGCTACCGGAAGATGCCTCAATCGAGGCGGCGGTGGATGCGCTGAGNGCCTACGATTTTGTGGATGAGGTGATCGCACCATGANGGCAGCGCTACGGCTGGCATCCTGCTTTTGTCTCGGGAGCCTGGCGCTCTGCCCGGTGACACTGCTGGCCCAGGACGATCAGGACCGGGAAAAAGCAAGGGAAAGTATCACCATCGACCGCGAACGCGCCGCTGAACTCAGGCGCGGGGAAGCGGTGCAAGACACAGAGCGCAAAACCGCCGTACAGACGCTCGATCGGACAACCGAGACTTCAGAAGTAGAACAGGAGCGTCCGATAGAAGAGGCAGAGGCTCAACCACAACTCACCCGGCCGGTTCCGGCGAAGCCCCGGGAAGCAGAGGTGATCGAGCGGGANCNNGAACCCGAACCCGAACCCGAANNCGANNNNGAACCGAAAAGGCAGAGTCAACGTCAAGCGATCGCGAGGAACCGGAAGCCGCCGAACCGGAGCCCACTCGACCGCCAATCCAGCGCGGTGGCAGTCTGCTCGGGCGCGCACCGCCGCCACCGCCGCCGGTGCCACCCCCAGCACCATCAAACGATCCCATCCCCCCGGCCCCGGACTCGCTACCCTACGAGCCGGGCGAATTACTTTTGGTGAGTGCGGATATGGCCGAGGCGCAATCGGCGGCCCGGCAACTTCAAAGCTACCAACTGCGGGTCAAATCCCGTCAGCGCCTGGACAACCTGGGCCTGGTGATCAGCGTTTTCCGTCTGCCTCCGGGGACCGACACACCCGATTTGGTCGCTCAGGTGCAAGAGGACCTGCCGGATCTGGACCTGGACACCAACCAGCGCTACCAGTTACTCAACGCCCGGCGCCGCTACGCCCAGCAGATGATCGCCTGGCCAAAAGATACCGGCGCCTGCAGCGGTCAATTCCGCATTGGCATGCTCGATACCCCCGTCAATGACCAGCACCCTGCCCTGACGGACAGCCAACTGACCCGACGCAACTTTGTGCGCGGCCCCTCGGCCGAAGCACTGCACGGTACCGCGGTTGCCAGTCTGTTGGTGGGAAGCGTCAACTCGGAAACCCCGGGTCTGCTGCCCGGCAGCACCTTGTGGGCCGCCGAAGTGTTCCGCCAGAGAGGAGAGCGTACCGACACCAGCACCGAAATTCTGCTATCCGCGCTGGACTGGTTGGTCGGCCAGGAGGTACAGGCCATCAACCTGAGCCTGGGCGGTGAGCGCAACCGGGTGTTTGAACTGGCCTTGGAAAAATTGCTGGGCAGCCAGATCCTGCTGATTGCCGCCGCTGGTAATCAGGGGCCGGAGGCACCGCCAAGCTTTCCCGCCGCCCAGCCCGGTGTGATCGCCGTAACCGCCGTGGACGCCGCCGAGCGCCTGTACCCCGATGCCAACCGGGGCGACTACATCGATCTGGCCGCACCGGGCATGGATATCTGGGCCGCCGATGGCGAGACGGCCGGGCGCTATCACACCGGCACTTCCTTCGCCGCGCCGCTGGTCACAGCCGCCTCTCTTTTGGCCCGACAGCAAGGTGCGGACCTGATGGCAGCGGTCAAAGACCTGGGGCCCACGGGGCGGGATGATCGTTTTGGCCGGGGGTTGGTGCAGGTGGGAACCTGGTGTAACTGACGCGCCACTGATGTAGGCACGCTCTTCCATAAAAAAGCCGGCTGCGAGCAGCCGGCCTGAAGATCAAAGGTTGTGGTTTCGGGTTACTGGGGGCAGCTTACACCACCGACGGCATCCGAACATTGCAGCTCCAGTTCAATCATCTCACCGTCAGTCAGGGAACCATACTGGGAGAAGGTGTAGGCCGTGGATCCATCATCGCCGGTGACCATCACCTGTACCCACTCGTTTTCGTCAGCCATACCTTCCGGGAATTCCAGAGTGACCGAATCACCCAGCGCTACCGCTTCGAACTCACCCAGCTCGACATAACCCGTGCGGTTGCCCTCCAGGAAAGCATCGATATCACAGCTGGTTGCCGAGGTGTCCGGACCGTTGATGCAGGAAATTTCGATGCTCTGCGCTGCGGGACCCTGCACCACGGTTTCATCCAGCACCAGCGCTACGCTGCTGACCAGGCTGGTTTCCATGCTGCCGGCCATGGTGACGAACTGACCATTCTGGCTGAAGGCGCCGTTGGATTCGGCTGTCCACTGGAGCAGTGTCGCCTCAGCGGGAACCGCTACTGCCAGGCTGTCCTGAATCAGAATATCGGTATCGGTGAACACCGTGCCATCGGACAAGGTCGCGGTGATATCAACGGTGCAGGGAATCGACACACCGGACTCGCCCAGACACTGAACCTCTACTTCATCAATCGGCGTGATTGCGAGGGCCACATCAACGTCTCCGGTTATGCCGGATGTTGCCGTACCTTCGGCGATGACTTGTTGACCACCCACGCTGATCGGAAAGGGGGTTTCCGCGGTCCAGGTCAACTCGCTGTTCTCATCCAGATTGTCCCAACCGGTAACAATGGTGGCACCTCCCGCCGGAACAGATTGAGTCAGGGTTTCAGTACCATCGGTCAGGGTTACCGAGCAGCCCACGCCGGTGCCGTCCGGCAATTCACAGCGCACCACATTTTCACTGCTCGGGTCTTCCAACTCGATAATCACATCGGCGGACATATCGGTGGTTTTCTCGCCAATCAGACCGGTGTCGGAAGTCGCGTACCAGTCAATGGTGGCACTGTTGGGCATATTGATAATGGTAGAGCCACCTTCGGGCAGGTAACCGTTGCGGGTAAACACTGAGCCATCATCCAGCGTTACGCCGGCATTGATACCGCAGGGAATGGCTGTGCTGTCACTCAACCGACACTCGACATTGATGCTGCCGCCGTTTTCGAATTTGAAGTCCCAGTTCCAGGTGGAGAAGTGACTCACTTCAGCGTAGACCGCCAGCCCCACCGGTGAGGTGGCCGAGGCGACCACGGTGCCAATAATGGAATCGTCTTCAATCCACAGGCCCTGGTCTTCGTCAAAGTGCCACATGGGAATGGTGCTGCCGATCGACAGTGGCTCATTGTTGATACTCGCCACCGGTAGATCCATCTGGATCTCGGCGGTGGTGTTGGGTGCGATCTGCAGGTAATCACCCTCGGCGTTGTGCACGTCCACGGTAATCATACCGGCGCTGATCAGCTCGACCGACTCACCGCCGGCATCGGTCGCTTGACCATTGGCGGGCATGGCATTGAGCTCATCGCTGGTGATATCCCAGGGAGTAATCTGAACCGTGGCTTCACCGGAGGCGGGTTCGCCATCGGGAGTGACAAAGGCGTTGGCCGGAAAGGTCACCCGGGCGCCAAGATCCACAGCGCTCAAAGTGCGGGCCGCTTCAATGTCATCCACCGGCAACGTCTGTTTTACCGGCACCATCCGAATGGGCATGATGCCGTCTTGCTCGCCGCTGACTCGCAGCACCTGCGGTACAAAACCATCGGCTTCGGCGCGCACCCGATAGGATGTCTG